>JASLXW010000057.1 GCA_030740135.1 Nitrospinota bacterium | reverse complement strand
CATCGCTCCAGAGGGCTGCCTGGTCAATACGAAGTATCCCGCGCCCGTGGCGGCCCGCCACCTGACCGGCCACCTCCTGCCCTTCGCCGTGTTCGGCGCCCTCTCGCAGGTCATCCCCGAGCGGGTCGTGTCGGACGGCTCCCTCTCCGTCACGCTCCAGTTCGATGGCAAACGTCCGGCGGGAGACGGGTTCCTCTCGACCTTTTTCAACGCGGGGGGCATGGGGGCCCGGCCCGACCGGGACGGGCTCTCGGCCACGTCCTTCCCGAACAACCTGTCCAATACGCCGGTCGAGGTCATCGAGTCGGAGGCCCCCTTTCGCTTTCTGCAAAAGGAGCTGCTGACCGACTCGGGGGGGGCGGGCGCCCGTCGGGGAGGGCTTGCCCAGGTGATGCGCCTGCAAACGCTGGGCACCGAGCCGCTGACGATTTCCGCCATGTTCGAGAGAACCCGGTTCGCGGCCCAGGGGTTCCAGGGGGGCGGGCCCGGCTCGCTCCTCGAAGTCGAACTCGAGGGCGGCAGGCCTCTCCCCGGCAAGCGGAGGACGTCGCTTCCGCCGGGGTCCATCCTCAGAGTCCGGCTTGCGGGGGGAGGGGGTTTCGGCCCTCCCACGGAGCGGGACCCCGAATCCGTTCTGAACGACATTCGGAAAGGGCTCGTCTCCGCCGAGGCCGCCCGGCGGGACTATCGCGTGGCGATCGATCCCGACGCCCTCCGCATCGACCGGGAGGCCACGGAGGGTCTTCGAAAAAACCCGGAGTCTTCCGATGGTTGACCTGCATTTCTCACCCCCCTTTCGAGGCGGAAATGTCGATCGGATGAAAACGTGTCATCGGCTGTAGGGGCGCACGGCCGTGCGCCCTGACGAGTGCGTGCGAATACGGGGAATAATCCCACCTCTGACACACGCGTTGAAAAACATAGTGTAGCGCGGGGACACCGGTCGGTGATCCACGGCCCCCGCCCAACCGCGGGATCGAAGGACGGACGTCATGGACATTGGAGAGCTGCGGAAACTCTTTCCGGTCACGCAGGACCGCGTCTATCTCAACCACGCATCGGTCTCGCCGCCGTCGCTCAGGGTCCAGGAGGCCGTCGGGAAGATCGTCGCCGACATCGGACGGCGGGGGGTTCCCGGCTACTTCGATTGGACCGAGTTCGCCGAGACCGAGGCCAAGTCCCGATTCGCCCGGTTCATCGGCGCGGAGCGGGAGGAGATCGCCTTCCTGAAGAACACGACCGAGGGGATCGCCATCGTCGCGACCGGCCTCGATTGGTCCCCCGGCGACAACGTGGTGTCGGCCGCCATCGAGTTTCCGAGCAATGCGCTCCAGTGGGTGAATCTCAAAGATCTGGGCGTCGAGACCCGATTCGTTCCCGCCCGGGACGGGAGGGTCCCGATCGAAGACATCGAGCGCCAAATGGACGACAGGACGCGCGTCGTGGCCCTCAGCTTCGTCGAGTTCCTCAACGGATTCCGGAACAACCTGGAGGCGATCGGCCGCCTGTGCCGGGAGAGGGGGATCCTGTTCTGCGTAGACGCCATCCAGGGGCTCGGCGTCTTTGACGTCGACGTGGCCGGACAGTGCGTCGATTTTCTGTCCTGCGGGGGCCACAAATGGCTGTTGGGGTTTCAGGGCATCGCGGGGTTCTACTGCCGCGGCGACCTGATGGACCGGCTGAGGATCCGGGAGGTCGGCTGGCGGAGCGTGGAGGGTCAGGATGACCCCCTGGGGTATGACCTGACGCCCCTGCCGACGGCCAAGCGGTTCGAGGGAGGATCGGAGAACTTGATCGGGATCGTCGGGTTGGATGCGGCCATCGGGCTTCTCCAGGAAGTCGGGGTGGATTTCGTGCGGGATCGGGTGAAGGCCCTGACCGACCGGATCGTGGAGGGCCTGGAAGACAGAGGGTATACGATCATGAGTCCGAGAGGCCCGGATGAATGGTCGGGGATCGTCTCGCTTCAACATCCCGAGATCCCGTTCCGGGATCTCGGCGAGCGCTTGAAGAACGCCGGCATCGAGCTGAAGGTGAGAATCGACCACGTCCGGGTCTCGCCTCACTTCTACAACACGTCCGAAGAGGTGGACACCTTTCTGTCCGCATTGCCGTAATCCGTCGGACCGGAGTCATCATGACCAGTTGAATGGGAGAGCTTAATCGTTGAGGCCCCGGTCACCCTGATCGATAGGCCGGCACTGCTGGGAGATGTAGGCGGGCAAGATGCCCGCCCTACCACGTTGAGAACATTCCCTTGCCGCCAACGGGCAGGCCGGGCATTTGGGTCGGTTGACCCCTTGCCCGGCCGGAAGGGACAATTCGGGTCTCGAAATATGAAACCCTTTACGAGACACCAAACGATATTCCAGCCGTCAAGACCATGAGGAGAAACCAAATGGGCGTACTCGCCGAGAAGAAAGACCGGATCCTCACACTAACCATCGACCGCCCGAAAGCGATGAACTCCCTGGATCCCGAAACCCGGGGCCGGCTGGCCGAACACTTCGAGGAATTTCACGACGACGATGACCTGTGGGTCGCGGTGCTCACCGGGGCGGGCGAGAAATCGTTCTGCGCCGGAGCGGACATCAAGAAGACCATCGGCGCTTCCTTGGATCAGACCGTCTGGGCGAGGCGGAAGCCTTTTCTCAAGGGCCGGGACCTCTACTCCATCCTGGGAAACCTCACCAAACCGGTCGTCGCCGCCGTCAACGGTTACGCCCTGGGCGGAGGTCTGGAGCTGGCGCTCTGCTGCGACATCCGCGTCGCCTCGGAGACGGCGACCTTCGGCCTGCCGGAAGTGGGCCTGGGGATCATCCCGGGCGCGGGCGGAACCCAGCGGCTCACGAGCGTCGTGGGCGTCGCCCACGCGTTGAACCTGATCCTCACCGGAAACCGGATCGGCGCCGGAGAGGCGCACCGCATCGGCCTCGTCAGCGCCGTGGTCCCTCCCGGCGAGCTCATGAGCGCGGCGCGCGAGACGGCCGAGTCGATCCGCAAGCGCGGCCCCATCGCGGTCCGGTTCGCGAAGGAGGCGGTCCTCGAGGGCGCCGACATGACGATGCGCGAGGGCCTCCGGCTGGAAAACCTCCTGTCGAACCTGATTCGCGGGACCCAAGACGCCGCCGAAGCGACCCGGGCCTTTTCCGAGAAGCGGCCCCCGAATTTCATCGGGGAATAGCAAAGAAGACCGAGACCGATTTCCCCGCGGACCCGGGATTGCCCTATACTTTCCCGGTTGGCGGGAGGCGGAAACAAGGATGATTCTCATCTCTTGGCGAAAACCGTCGGCGCCTCACGGGCCGGGGATGGACTTTTGGCGGGCGACCGGAAAAGGGAAGGCATGAGAGGCCGGGAATGAAACGAAAAGACATCGCGATTGCCGCTTATTATGAAACCGCTTTTTCAAAAAAGCCGGAAAGAGACGTGTACGACTACGCCGCGGAGGCCGCAACGGGCGTGCTCAAAAAGGCCGGGCTGAGCAAACAGGACGTCGACGGCCTGATCGTGACCACGGCCCTGTCCGGCGCCTCGGAGCCGATGTGGTCCGCTCGGATCAACGAGGCCCTGGGTCTCGAGACCCGTTGGCTCCAGACGATGGACACCGGCGGGACCGCGCCCATCGCCGGAATCTCGCGCGCGGCGTCCGCAATCCGGGACGGCAGCGCCGACGTCGTCCTCTTCGTGGCGGCGGACGCGCCCATCACGGAATCCAACGAGAATTACATGGGGTACCGGACGAACTTCGAGTTCCCCTTCGGGCCGATGGGACCGCCGGGGCTCTTCGGATTCCTCCAGAAAAGGTACAACCACCAATACGGCATCACCGTCGAGCAGCTGGCCAAGGTGGCCGTCACCCAGCGGCGGCACGCGCAGCTCAATCCGAACGCCCTGCTTCAGGGCGAGATGACGGTCGAGACCTACTGGGACTCCAGGATGATCTCCGACCCCATCCGCCTGCTGGACTGCGTGATGCGGTGCAACGGCGGGGACGCCCTGGTGATCACCTCGGCCGAGCGGGCCCGGGAGCTGACGCCGAGGCCCGTTTACGTGACCGGCGTGGGGGAGGTCCACAATTACCGGGCGTCGGAGCTCCTCGCCGACGTAACGGACGTGGGGATGGGCAAGGCCGGCCGCCGGGCCCTGGAGGAAGCGGGGCTTTCCATCTCCGACATCCAGACGTTCCAGCCGTACGACGATTTCGTGATTGCGGTCATCCTTCAGCTCGAGAGCCTGGGGTTCTGCGGGGTCGGCGAGGGCGGGCGGTTCGTCGAGCGGACGGACCTTTCTTTTCAGGGAGACCTTCCGCTCAATACGGGCGGCGGCCAGCTTTCAACCGGGCAGAACGGCCTGGCCGGCGGCGCGGTGAACGTGATTGAGGCGGTCCGTCAACTTCAGCGGGAGGGCGGGGCGCGTCAGGTCGAAAAATGCGACAACGCCCTGGTGACCGGAATCGGCACCGTGAACTATCTCCGCAACTGGCATTCCAGCGCCGTGATGGTCTTGGAGGTGTAAGCCATGAATCAGAAAACGCCGCCGCCCAAACCCCTCCCGGTCTTCGACAAGCTGACCACCCCTTTCTGGGAGGCCGCGAACCGGGATGAGCTCCTTCTCCAGCGCTGCGGGGATTGCGGTACGTTTACCTTTTACCCGCGCTACGTGTGCAATCAGTGCATGTCGAACGCGCTCGAATGGACCCGCGCGAGCGGCCGGGGGACGATCTACTCGTTCACCGTGACGCGCGTGGCCCCCCCGGCGTTCCGGCCGGACGCCCCCTACGCCCTGGTGTCCGTGGAGCTCGAGGAAGGGGTCCGGATCCTCGCGGGGGTCGAGGACATCGAGCCCGAGGACCTGGCCATCGGCCGGGAGGTGGTCGTGTCCTTCCGGGAAGCGGCCGAGGGGATCAAGCTTCCCTGTTTCCGCCCGGCTTGACCGGATCATCTCCCCTTGGCCCGCAGGGCCTCCAGGACCTTCTTCGGCGTTGCCGGGAGGTCGGTGATCCGCACGCCCACGGCGTCGTAAATCGCGTTGGTGATGGCGGGCGCCGTGGGGAGCAGGCCGGCCTCGGCGAAACCCTTCGCGCCGAACGGCCCGTAAGGCTCGGGGTCTTCCACGACGAACGTCCGCACGTCGGGCGTCATCTCGATGGTCGGAATGCCCGCGTCGGTCAACGTCCGGGTGAGGGGGCGGCCGTTCTCGACCTTGTATTCCTCCGACAGGGCGTAACCGAGCCCCATGGAGACACAGCCCTCGACCTGTCCCTCCAACCCCCGGGGATGGATCACCTTCCCGCAATCCGCCGCGACGATCACCTCGAGGACCTTCACCTCCCCCGTCGTCTCGTCCACCTCGACCACGGCCGCGTTGGCCACGAAGGAGAAGGTCAGATAATTCCTGTACCCCTCGATCTCGGGCGGCACGTCGTCGAAGATGATCGACACCGTCTTGGGGCCCTCGAATTCGTCCGCCCCGCTCAGCTCAACCCCCCGGTCGCGCGCCCGATCGGCGACGGTCCGGTTGTCGGCGACGGGCCGCCCGCCCTTTGAGGCAAACCCTTTCCCGTCCCAGACGATGTCCTCCTGCGCAATCTCGAATTCTTCGGCGACGAAATTGAACAACTTCTCCTTCAAGGCCCGGCTTGCGCCGACGACGGCGTTGCCGGTCCAGAGGGTCTGGCGAGACGCGCTGGTCTGTCCGCCGTCCGGGGTGAGGGCCGTATCCGGGTCCATGAGGGTGATCTCCTCGTAGGGCACGCCCAGGGTGTGGGCGGCCATCTGCGAGGCGACCGTCATGATGCCCTCGCCGAGGTCGGTCGAGCCCAACCGCAGCCGGATGTCTCCTGTCCCGGTCAGCTCCATCACGGCGCCCGACAGGTCCGGCCGTCCCTGGCCGATGCCGCAGTTCTTGAACGCCCCGGCGATGCCGACGCCGATCTTCCTCCCGGGTTCCGGCCGGGCCGTGCCGCGGCTCGCTAGGCCCTCGCGAAGCTTCCCCAGGCACTCCTTGAAACCGACGCTGGCCTCCAGGACCTGCCCCGTCGAGGTCTTCAAGCCCACGTCCAGGGCGTTCCGCTCCCGCAGCTCGATGGGATCGATGTCCAGCTCTCTCGCGATGTGGTCGAGCTGGGATTCCATGGCGAAGGCGGACTGGTTGATCCCGTACCCCCGGAACGCGCCACAGGGAAGGTTGTTCGTGTACGTGCGGATGCCTTCCAGCCGGAGGTTTGGGATGTCATAGGGGCCCGCGCCGAAGACGGTGCTCTGCGCCAGGATCATCGGACCGCCGTGGGCGTAGGCGCCGCCGTCGGAGATCGCGCGGCGCTCGACCGCCAGGATCTTCCCGTCCCGCGTCACGCCCGTCTTGTAGTGCAGCCGCATCGCGTGCTTCTTGACGTGGACGAGAAAAGACTCCTCCCGGTTGGTGACGAGCTTCACGGGGCGGTCCGTCCTCAACACCCCGAGGGCCACGTAGGGATGAATCGAGATGCCGCTCTTGCCGCCGAACGCGCCCCCGATGGCCGGCGAGGCGACCCGGACCTTCTCCGGGGGCAATCCGAGCGCCCCGGCCAGCTCCCTCCGCTCGCGGTATGTGTTCTGGGAGGCGATGACCACCGTCACCCGCCCTTCCTCGTCCCGGTAAGCCACCGCGCTCTCGGGCTCCAGAAACGCGTGGTCCACCCACGGGACCGAATAGTCCCCTTCCACGACAAGGTCCGCTTCCTCGAACGCCCGGTCCACGTCCCCCCGCCTGATCACCGCGTGCGTCAGCCGGTTGCCGTCCGGATAATCCGGATGGACCCGGGGGGCGTCCTCCCGAAGGGCCTCCTCGGGGTCGAAGACCGCCGGAAGCTCCCGGTAGGAGACGCGGATGGCCGCGACGCCCTCGCGGGCCCGCTCCTGGGTTTCGGCATACACCGCCGCCACCACCGTTCCCACGCAATGCACCCGGTCCTCGGCGAAGACGGGAATGTCCTGGATCTTCTGGCCGAACTTTTGGGCCTCTGGGGAATTTCGGGACGTCAAGACCAGAACGACACCGGGGATTTCCTCGGCCGCGGACGTGTCGATGGAGAGGATCTCGGCGTGAGGATGCTCGCTGAACAGGAGCTTGCAGTGGAGCATGTCCTCCAAAAACCAGTCCGCGGCGAACCGGGCCTCTCCGGTGACCTTGGGGATGGAGTCCTTTCGGATGACCGAAACGCCCAATGGCCCCCCGTCGGCCGCCTCCCCCACTTGGGACTCGATGGGGGGCCACTCGCCCCCGGACAGGAAGGCCGCGGCCTGTTCCACAGCCTCGATCATCTTGTTGTAGCCGGTGCAGCGGCACAGGACGCCGGAGAGCCCTTCGCAGATCTCATCCCGGCCGGGACGGAGGTTCCGTTCCAGGAGGGCCTTGGCCGCCATGACGAACCCCGGAATGCAGAAGCCGCATTGCACGGCCCCGGTCCGGACGAACGCCTCCTGGACGGGATGGAGGGCGCCGTTGGAAGCGAGGCCCTCGATGGTCTCCACCCGCTTCCCGGCAACGTCGCTCGCGGCGACCAGGCAGGCCCTTTCGGGCGCCCCGTCGATCAGGACCGTGCAGCACCCGCAATCCCCGTCGCCGGGGCTGCACCCCACCTTCGTCCCGGTCAGCCGGAGGTCGTCCCTCAGAAGGCGGTCCAGGGTCTTCCCCGGAAGGTCATCGGCCGTCGCCGGTTGGCCGTTCAACTCGAAGGAAAGCATCCGATTCATCTCCTACTCGACCCCCAGCTCTCCCAGGAACCTCCGGTAAGCCAGGGCGACGGCGTCCGGCCCCTTGATGTGAAGCTCCTCGGCCAAGTCCAGGGGAAGCTCCTCGGGCCGCTGGTTCTCGACAATGACACGATCCTGCTCGGCAACAAGGTTCTGAAGGTCCGCATGGGAATCCCCGGCGTAAGGTCCGCCCTCAAAGTTCCGGGCCGTGAACATGAACCGTTGGCATTCGCCGGCCGATACGGGCGTCACCACATAGATAAACGCCTCGATATTCCCGCCGGGCTCCTCCTTCCACTGGTGGATCGAGAAAGGACGGGTCACGATGTAATGGTTGCAGTGGGATACGGAGTGAACGGCGTGGGTCGAGTCCACCGACCGGTCGGCCCGGAATCGCAGTTCCTCGCCCTCCCTCTCCAGGGTGACCTCCGGCGGGATGGGATGGTCCCGGTCGCCCAGAATCCCTTCGTGCACTCAGGCGAAGTGGCCGAAATCGAAGAAGTTCTCGATCGCCCGCGCGGCGCTGCACGCCCACCGCCGCTTGTCGCGGAAAATGACCTGGAATTCCGGGTCCTCCAGGGGCGGATATTCGGGAAGCGGCGCCCGGGGCTCGCCCAGGCAGACCCAGACGATCCCGTACCGTTCCCGGGTATTGTACCGGGTGAGGCACGCCTTCTTCGGGATGGGATGCCCGGACGGGATCGAGGGGATCCTCGTGCACCGGCCCTCTATGTCGTACGACTAGCCGTGATAGGCGCAGACGACCTCCTTACCCTCCACCCAACCCAGGGAGATCGGGCAACCCCGGTGGACGCACAGGTCGTAAAACGCCGCGACCTCGCCCCCATGGCCCCCCCGGCCGCCCAGCCGGCAGAGGGCCAGGCGCTCATCCAGCAGGCGGACGGCAAGGGGCTTCTCGCCCACCTCCTCGCTGAAGGCGGCCGGAAGCCAATAGTCCCGAAGCTGGGGCCAAAGACCGGTCTCGGTCATTCCCCTGGGGGCGGCCGTCGGCATTTCCCATTACCTCCCGCGATACTCCGCACGGCGCCGCCCGGCCTTCGCCGCGGCGATCCAGCGCCTTTTTCGGTCCGCGTGTCATCATCATACCCCATCCGTTGAGCATCGGAATATGTTTGGCGATCCCCAAGAACGCCGCGCATCGCGAATCCGGCCCCGCCGCTCCGCCGCCCGTAACGGATGTTCGGCCTCCTCCCCCCCGCAGAAATGTTATAAACTCGTTGAGAGGGCGAAGAAGTCACCCGCTGAACACCATCTTGAAAAAGGCTCACACCACTTTGCGAGGGGGAGACGGGTGCGATTCGGGATAGGCTGCCCGCCAAAGGAGAGCGGCCAATCGGCGGAGGCCATCGCCCGCACGGTCCAGCGGGCGGAGGACTGCGGCTTCAATGAAGCGTGGGTGGGCGATTCCCAGGGGATCTGGCAGGACCTCTACGTCTCCATCACGCTTTGCGCCGTCCGCACCCGGCATATCCGGCTTGGGGCGGGCGTCACCAACCTCATCACGCGCCATCCGGCCGTCACGGCCCGGGCGATGGCCACGCTGGACGAGGTTTCCGGCGGCCGCGCGCTCCTGGGTTTCGGGGCCGGAGACACGGCGCTCAAGCACCTCGGGCTGAAACCCTCCTCCTTGAAGGACCTGGAGGAAGGAATCCTCCTGATTCGCGGTCTGCTGGCCGGCAAGGACGGACGGTTTCAGGGAAGCGCGATCCCCCGGTTCACGGGATTTCAACCCCGGAAGGTCCCCATTTACCTGGCTTGCTACGGGCCGAAGATGCTCGAGCTGGCCGGGAAAGTCGCGGACGGCGTGAACGTCCCCACCGGGATTTCGCCCGAGCTCATTCAATACGCGCTGGGCCGGATCGAAAGCGGCACGCGCGCCGCCGGCCGGGACCCCGCGTCCGTCGCCGTCGCCTTCCAGGTGGGCTGCTCCATCCGGGAGGACGGGGATCAGGCGCGGGAGGACGTCAAATCGTGGGCGGCCCGCCGGGCGCTCTCGCCCATTCCGATCTCCGTCCTGGGGATCACCCGGGAAGAGGCCGAGGGGTTTCGGCGGGCGTACCGGATCTCCGATCACCTCGTCCCCCACGCCCCCCACAGCGCGGCCGTGCGCAAAGACTGGGCGGACGGCCTTTCGCTGGCGGGGACGCCCGAGGAGTGCATCGAAAAGCTCCACGCCCTCGAGGAGCAGGGGATCGATCAGGTCGTCCTCGTTCCCGCGACCCAGGATTCCGAGGCGATGTTGAAGGTTTTCGAAAAGCGGATCCTGCCGCGGTTCGCCTGAGGACCCGTCCCCCGGTTGGACGGGCGAATTTCCCGGTTCGGATTCCCGGGCTTCGCGATGATTCACTTTGTTGGGAATTACGGCTCAGGCGGGCCCGAGACACCGGTCGAGAAACGCGGCCATCCTGTCCCAAGAGGCTTCGGACGCCGCCGGGTCATGGTTGGGAGCGCCTTCGAAGAAATAGGCGTGCCCGGCCTCGGGAAATTCCAGGAATTCATGCTCCTTCCCGGCCGCCTCCAGCCGGTCCCGGTATCGGCGCGCGTCCGCGATGGAAAAGTAGGCGTCTTGTCCCCCGTGAAAAATCAACAGCGGCGCCCGGATCTCTTCCACTTCCTGGATTCATTCCGGCATTCCTTTTCTCAGTCAAGCCGCCCCCGATTTCCTACCGCGTCTGGTTCATGTTAACCGATCCCGGGAGACCGGCGAGCGCTCCGTCAATCCTCCCCCAGCCTCAGTCATCCCCAGTTTTCATCGGCCGTGCGGCGCCGGAGATCGTGAGAACAGGCGCCGTCAAACATCCACCCCGAGCCGTCATTCCCGCGCAGCCTGCCCCCGAAGTGTTTCTCACCGGGGGGCGGGAATGACAGGCAGGGGGCGTTACGGGATGACGGCGGGCTGTCAAGGTTCAGGGGATCGCTCGTCAGCGCGGGAATCACGACTGATCCTTCGGGGCTTCGTTTCTTCAAGGGCCGAAAACTGGGGATCACTCAGTCCCCCGGCGCGAGCATCATAGGACGAGTTCCAGAGGACCGGAAACCCGCGAGGATGCTAAAGTAGCGTCCCGCGCGGGGTTTGACAGTCGAGAAGAATTGGGCCGCCCTCCTCCGGAGATCGACGCCGGACGGGAAAATTTCGGCGGCGGCGGAGAACGCGAAAGGTGAACTACCGAATCGGGATCGACGTCGGGGGCACGTTCACCGATTTCCTGATCATGGACGATCAGGGCCGGGCGGAGGCCTTCAAGACTCCTTCCATCCCGGATGACCCGGCCGAAGGCGTGTTCAACGGGTTCGAGGAAGCCGCGGCCTCGAAAGACCTGTCGGTTCCGGAATTCTTGGAGCGGACCGAGCTGATCGTCCACGGGACCACCGTGACCACGAACGCCCTGTTGACCCATTCGGGCGCCAAGGTCGGCCTCATCACAACGGAAGGTTTCCGCGATTCGCTGGAAATGCGGCGCGGCGTCAAGGAGCGGCTCTACGACATGCACTGCCGCCCCCCGCCCCCCCTGGTCCCCCGGTCTTTGCGAATCGGGATCCCGGAGAGGACGAACGCCCAGGGAGAGACCGTTCTCGCGCCGCGCCGCGACAGCGTCCTTCGCGCCGTGAAGGACCTCCGCGCGGCCGGCGTCGAGGCCGTGGCGGTGAGCCTGCTGTTCTCGTTTCTGAACCCGGCGCATGAGGAAGCCGTCCGCGCGCTCATCGAGCGAAAGTGGCCCGAAGTCTACCTGTCCGTCTCTTCCGAGACCCTGCCGGTGATCCGCGAGTACGAGCGGACGAGCACGATCGTCCTCAACGCGTACGTCGGCCCCATCCTCACCCGGTATCTCGAGCGGTTAGAGGCAAGACTCGCCGAATGCCGGTTCGGCGGCGTCCTCCTGATCATGCAATCCAACGGGGGGGTCGCAAACCCGGGGGCGGCCCGGAAGTTTTCCGCGGGCACCCTGCTGTCCGGTCCCGCGGCGGCCCCGGCGACGGGACTGTTCTACGGCCGCCCCCACGAGACCGAGAACCTGATCACCCTGGACATGGGCGGAACGAGCTGCGACATCTGCGTCGTCAAGGACGGAGACCCGCGGGTGACGACGGAGGGACAGCTCGGCGGATACCGGATCGCCTCGCCCATCATCGACATCCACACCCTCGGCGCGGGCGGCGGGAGCATCGCCTGGATCGACGACGGGGGG
This sequence comes from Nitrospinota bacterium, assembly GCA_030740135.1. The sequence goes on along the minus strand of JASLXW010000057.1, from coordinate 1,235 downwards.
ATGCTTCAGGTGGGGCCGAGAAGCGCCGGCGCGAGGCCGGGGCCGATCTGCTACGGCCGGGGGGGCGAAGAGCCCACGGTCGTCGACGCGAACCTGCTGCTCGGCTATCTGAACCCGGGATTCTTTCTCGGCGGCAGGATCCCGCTGGACGTCGCCCGGCCCGGAGCGGTCCTCCGGGAACGGATCGCCGACCCGCTGGGCCTGGACGTCCTGGAAGCCGCAATCGGAATCTCGAAGGTCGTCAACGCCAACATGACGGACGGACTCCGGGCCGTCACGATCGAGCGGGGGGACGATCCGCGGGAGTTCACGCTGGTCGTCGCCGGCGGGGCGGGGCCCATTCACGCTTGCGCCATCGCGCGGGAGCTGGAAGTCCCCTCCATTTTAATCCCCCGGAGCTCTTCGGTCTTCTGCGCGGCGGGGATGCTGATCTCCGACCTCCGGCATCACTTCGTTACGACGTATCGGGCGAGCGCCGGCCGGTTGGACCTGGCCGCGGTCCGCGGCCTCTTCGAGGACATGGCGGTCAGGGGGCGGGCGCTGTTGGCGTCGGAGGGGGTGGAAGAGGAAAACCGGACCTTGGCCTGTTCCGTGGATGCGCGCTACCTGGGCCAGCCCCACGAAGTGAACGTGGGCGTCGAATGGGAAGATCTGGCGAGAGAGGACTTGTCGCCGGTCTTCGAGCGTTTTCACGCCCGCCACGACGACCTGTTCGGCTACAGCGAGCCGGAGGAAACGGTGGAGTTCGTCAATCTGCGGCTTGTGGCCGTCGGCCTCACGCAACAACCCCGGATGTCCGGGCCGCCCCCGGCGGCCTATTCCGCCGAATCGGCCCTCAAAGAACACCGGGACGTCTGTTTCCCCGCATCCGGCGGATGGGCGCGGACCCCCGTCTACGACGGCCACCGCCTGGAGCGCGGCCACCGGGTCGAAGGAGGGGCCGTCATCGAGCGGCGGAACACGACCATCGTCGTCGAGCCGGGGTGGGAGATCGCCTGCGACCGGCGCGGAAACTACGTCCTCACGCCCAACGGGGGAGAACAGCCGTGAGCGGATTCGACCGGATCCAGTGCACCGTCATCCAGAACCGCCTGACGGCCATCACGCGCGACATGGGGACGACGATGCTGCGGACCTCGCGCTCGCCCATTCTGACCGAGGCCCGGGACTTCATCACGGCCGTCTTCGACGAGAAGGGCCGGGTCGCGGCCCAGACCGAGTACATCCCCATCCAT
>JASLXW010000579.1 GCA_030740135.1 Nitrospinota bacterium | reverse complement strand
TCGTTGCCGAAGAGGACCGGAGAAGTTACTTCGTCGCGCCGAACGTCGGGAAAGAGGCGATCGCGCTGAACCTGAAGGAGGAGGAGGGGCGGGAACTGCTCGGGCGAATCATCCGGGAATTGGATGTCGAAATCTTCTGCTGCAACACGCTTCCCTCCCGATACCAATCATTGGGAATCGATTATGACACGCTCAAGAAGGTCAGACCGGACCTTATCTGGGCGGGCATCTCCGCGATGGGACCCGGTTACCCGGACACGCCCGGGTACGATCCGGCCATTCAGGCGATGGCCGGGTACATGGAGGTGACGGGAGATGCGGAGGGCCCCCCCACCCTTTCGGGGATTCCCCTGATCGACCTGAAAGCGGGCGACGAAGTGTATGCGAACGTCCTGCTCGCTCTTGCGGAGAAGGCGGAAACGGGAACGGGCCAGGAGATTCACGTCTCCATGCTTCAGGCCGCAGCTTCCTGGCTGATCACGACGCTGCCACTGCTGGACTTCGACTGCGACCCTTCGGAAGTAACCCGTTGCGGAAATGAACACAGGAAGTTCATTCCGGTCAACGCCTACCCGACGAGCGACGGGTTCATCTTCGTCGCCATCGGGAACGACGTGCAGTGGAAACGGCTTGTCGAACTGGAGAAATTCCGGGGACTCGACCGGGAAATCCGCCGCACCAACGCGGGACGGCACCGGGAACGGGAGTCGATCCATGGGGACATGAAGATGGTAACCCAAAAATACCCGACGTTGGAACTTCTGAAAGAACTGGCCGGCGCGAAGGTTCCCCATGCCCAGATCAACACCATTTCCCAGGTCGCCCAATTGGAAGCGCTCGCGTCCCGGCTGCCGAGGATGAGCATGCCGACCGGCAAGGCGATCCGCCTCGCCCCGCACGCGGTCGACCGGCCGGGGGATCGTACCGAGTACGACATCGCCCCCCGTTACGGAGAGCACACAGGGGCGATCCTTCGGGAAGCGGGTGTTTCGGAGAAGACGACGGAAGAATACCGCCGGAGGGGGATCATCACTTGACGGGTCAGGCCCTCATTTCCCTGTTGTCCGGGAAGACGGAGAAACTCCCGTTCGCCTTCGCGACGAGCCGGCCTTCGCAGGAGAGGCTCGACTCGAGGTTGACCACGCGTCGGCCCCGGTGGAGGGTTTCGGTCGTACAGGTGATGGTTCCCGACCGGACGGGCTTGTAATAGTTGATCTTGATCTCAATGGTCGCGCAGGCCTCCCCCGCAGCCAGGCCGGGATAAACCGCGGCGCCCATTCCCGTGTCGGCCAGGGCGTAGAGGACCGCCCCATGAACCACGCGGTGCGGATTGTACATCTCGTTCGTCACGACAAGCGAACAGCGGCTCCGCCCGTCTTCCTGCTCATCCACGAGAAGCCCGAGTAATTCGGCAAAGGGATGATCCATTCTCTCCTCCTTGGAACGGTCGCGTCACCGGTCGATAGATTCCAAGTACCTGGAAATCTCCCGGACATCCGATTCCTCCAGGGCGGGAATCGGAGGCATTTTCAGGCCGCCCCCGCTCACCCTCAACCAAAGATACTGGTTCGGGTATTTCTTTTCAATCAGGGAGGGAGCCTTATCCGTTCCATCCGCGTCAAGCCCGTGGCAGGAAAGACAGTTCCGCTCGTAAAGAAACTTTCCCCTACCCTCCTCACCGACCCTGAGGGACGTCTCAACCCTTTCCTGTCCTCCGTACCAGAGTCCAAGTCCCCCGCCTCCAAAAAGGACCAGGCTCAGGGCAACGGCCCCGGACAGTCCGATGCGTGGGGGGGAATTCCCGGAAATCGAAATATCATCCTCTTTTCCGCTCCTTGCCCCCTGGATGAGCCCCCTCAGCACAGGCAGGATGATCATCAGGATCGCGCCGATCAGGAAGATCCCCGCACCGACAAAGAGTAAACGGGCATCCCGACCCGACTCGAAGTCCAGCAGCCACGACCAGCGCCCTTCCAGTTGCAGCGCCCCGCGGTTCAACCCCATCCAGACCAGCGCAAGCAGGAAAACGGAGAGAGAAACATGGAATACCTTCATCCCGATCAGGACGAGACGCTCCTTCAAATGCGATCCCGCGATCGTCGCCCCGACGCCGGCCAGGAGCAACAGGTTGATTCCGATCATCGTCCCCATCGCGTGGGCGACGGTGATCTGTGTTCCGTGAGTGATCCCGTTGAGCCGGGGAACGGAGATGACAAGGGAGAGGACCAGGTTCGTCACGATCCAGAATCCACCGGAACGGAACAGCAAGCGAGGGACAGTGCCGT
>JASLXW010000578.1 GCA_030740135.1 Nitrospinota bacterium | reverse complement strand
CCGCCTGGCGCGGGCCGGGGCGGCGGCCGGGCGCGGCCGGCATCTCCGTCCTCCAAGGAATGGGGCGGATGTTCATCTTTCTCTTCGATGTCTTGCGGGGGTTCTTCCTCCCCCCGTTTCGCCCCCGGCTCATCCTCAAGCAGATCCACTTCATCGGCGTCCGGTCCATCGCGATCATTACGCTGACGGCCCTGTTCACCGGGATGGTTATCGGCCTTCAGGGTTATTACACCCTTCGCCAGTTCGGGTCCGAGGGGCTTTTGGGCTCGGCCGTCGCGTTGAGTCTGATTCGAGAGCTGGGCCCGGTCCTTTCCGCCCTGATGGTGACGGCCCGGGCGGGTTCGGCCATGACGGCCGAGATTGGCATCATGACCATCACCGAACAGATCGACGCCTTGTTCTCCATGGCGGTGAATCCGATCCGGTATCTTGTTGTGCCGAAAGTCCTGGCGGCCCTGATTGCGGTTCCCCTGCTTTGCGCGATTTTCGACGTGGTGGGGATCGGCGGCGGGTATGTCATCGGCGTCAAGCTCCTGGGGATCAGCGAGGGGGCCTTTTTCGGGCAAATGGAGGCGAGCGTGGTCTGGAAAGACGTCTACAGCGGAATTCTGAAATCCATCAGCTTCGGGTTGTTGCTGACGTGGATTTCGTGTTATAAGGGATATACAGCGGGACATGGTGCGGAGGGCGTCAGCCGGGCGACAACGGAATCCGTGGTGATGGCCTCCGTGTCGATTTTGGTCTGGGATTACTTCATGACCTCGATCCTGTTGTGAGATAAGGGGCGATTGTGTGAAACAGGCCGGCGCGGAAACGCTCGTGGGCGTATTTGTCCTGGCGGGGATGGCTTGTTTGGCCTATCTCGCGATCTCGCTGGGCGGCCTGGAAATTTTCCAAGGAAATGATTACCGTGTCATGGCGTTGTTCGACTCCGCCAGCGGCCTGACAAGCGGGGATTCCGTCGAGATCGCCGGGGTGGAGATCGGCAAGGTGGGGCGGATCTCTTTGAGTGGCGACGACCAGGCGCGCGTGGAGATAAAAATCCGCGGAGGCGTCAAACTCACCGAAGACGTGATTGCTTCCGTCCGGACGAAAGGGCTCATCGGCGACCGCTACATAAAGCTAGAACAGGGCGGCTCGGAACGTTATATTAAGGCGGGCGGCCGGATCCGGGAGACGACTCCCCCCTTGGACATCGAAGAGTTGATTGGCCAATTCATCTTCGGCAAAATTGACAAAAAGAAATGAAAAGTGAGATTCGACGTCCGGCGCCGACGGGGAATGAAATTTGCTTTAAGTAAATATAACGTGGGGTGATTCTGTTGATGGTGGAGGAAACCCGGGCCTTTTGAAGGTCCCTGGCCTCAATGCCGGCACCAGTTGGAGGGGAGCAATGAGTCCGGTTTCTTGTGAGCAAACCCGGCGGGCGCCGAAGGCCATTCTTGCGGCCCTGTGCGCCTTGGGCCTGTTGTGGATCGGCGTCCCGCGGGCCGTCGCCCAGAAGCCGTCTTCCGGGGACGCGGGGTCCTCGAAGAGGACGCTGACGCTGGACCAGTGCGTCCAAATCGCCGTGAAAAACAACGCCGAGATCAAAGAGCGCCAGGCGGGCGTGGCCGGCGCGCGGGCGATGAAGTCTCAGGCCGACGCCGCGCGTTATCCGCAAATCGACGGCCTCGCGCTGCTCGGTCCGTCGCCCCGGGCCCGCGGGAACCAAGTTGACTCGCCGGACGATCAAGACAATCTCATCGTCACCGGCGCTTTCGCCCGCGGAATCTTCAGCGTCATTCAACCCATATTTACATTCGGCGAAATCAGCGGGCTGCGCAGCGCGGCCGCTTCGAACATCAAGGTGGAGTCCGCGAAGGTCGACCAGAAGGCGGGCGAAATCATCACAAAGGTCAAGGAATACTATTACGGCTATTTGCTCGCCCGCGATTTGCTGAGCCTGGTGGAAGAGGTCAAAGGTGAACTCGACGGCGCCAAGGAGAAAGTCCGCAAAGCGTTGGCCCGGACCGCGGAATGGGCCAATGAAATCGACCTCTACAAGCTGGAGGCCTTCTCTTCCACGGTTGAGAGCGCGATGGCCCAGGCCCTGAAGTCGGTGCGATTGGCCATGGGCGCGTTGAAATTTACGATGGGGCTGCCGGGCGATCGGCAAATCAAGCTGGCGGATGCTCACATCATCCCGGACGTCAGCCGCGTGGAAAAGCTGCCTTTTTACCAGGAGCGGTCTTTGAAACTCCGTCCGGAGTTTCGTCAAATCCGGGAAGGCCTGAAGGCCCTTC
>JASLXW010000577.1 GCA_030740135.1 Nitrospinota bacterium | reverse complement strand
CCGGCCGGCTTCGGGCTGTTGCGTTTACCACGTCTACGTCTCCATCAGCAAGCGGCTGCAAGGCGAGGGAAAGATGGCAGGCCTGGCGGCGCTCTCTGCGGTGCACAACATCAAGCATGTCTTCGTGGTGGATGACGACGTCGACATCGACGACCCCCGGGACATCTTCAACGTCCTGGCGACGAACGCGGACCCGGTGGAGAGCCTGATGACGCTGGAAGGACTCCCCAGCAACCTGTTGAACCCGACGGCCAGGGATCGGAGCAGCCCGTACACGTGCACGGGTCCCAAGATCCTGATCGACGCGACGCGGGGCTCGACGATGGGGCGGCCGGAGCGGCGCGAGGAGATGGAGCGGATCGGTTTCTGGCCCGGGATCGCCCTGAAGGATTTTCTGTAGCTCCCCCCGGGTGGATTTTCACCCGTCCGAGTTTGGAACGGCCGGGGTTCACCGCCGGGGCTTTTGCGTAATTCCGAATCGCGGGCGCCGGATTGCACATTGAGGCTGGATTTCTCACAAAGGCAAACGCCCGAACAAAATGAGTGGAGTGAGGCGATTGTCTGTCAAAGACTTGCCCAACGGTCGGGTGTTGACCCAGCCACAACATTGTGTTTCTGGCGATCGTGTGGCGGGCCGGGACCCCCTGCCTTCGCAGAGGGCAGGCTTGGACCGGCCCCTACGGCAAAAAACGCCGTGTGTCGTAGGGCGGGTCCCCGCACCCGCCCGAAGAAACGGCCGATTGGAGTATCCGTCGGTATCAGCGGAGACGAACGACCGAGGGTGATTCCTCGGCCAATCACGATGACGGTCTCGATATGGATGCAACGCTACGCCGAGTCCGGAAGATGTTTTAGATTGTAAGACCTGACCCCAATTCTGCTTGATGGGCATGAGGCCGAGTTACATCCGGAGGTTGTCAGGATGATCGATCAGGCTCCAGCGCCGCCCCGACGGGCCATTCCATGACCGTGATGCCCGTGAACCACACCGGCTCCGGCTCGTAGACCCAGGTCTCGGCGTGGGTGTTTCCGGCGACGGCCGCCGCCGCGATCCAGTTGCGGACCTCGTTGGCCCCGTTTCCGCCGGCGTCGATCTCCTCCTGGCTCCACCCCGCGAGCCGGTCGGCCCGGCCTTCGGCGAGGAGTGCAATCGCCGCCCGGTCCCAGCCCTCGTCTATCCGGCCCATCTCGGGCGTGCCGATCCAGTGGGACATGGCGCCGGTGCCCAGCACCCCCACCCGATCCAGCTTGTCGAATTCCTCCACCGCGCGCCGCACGGCGAGGCCGAGCGCGTAAGACCGCTCCGCCGGCGGGAGGGGGGGCGCGACGGTGTTCTGCAAGATCGGGACGAGGGGGATCGGGGGGTCTCCCATCCGGTGAATCGGCGTGACGATGGAGTGGTCGAGGTCCATCTCGCGGCACAGGAGCGGATCGAACCCACTTCCCAACAGGGCCTCCGCCAGGTGGAGGCCCAGGTCCGCGTCGCCGCTTCGTCCCCCATTCACTTTCGGCATCCATCCCTCGCTGGAGACGTTCGGGTGCCTTGGGGCCGCCCCCACCGCCAGGGCTGGGAAGCGGTCGGGGGGGAAGGTTTGGAGTTGGTCGTTGCCGAAGACGATCAGCGCCTCGATGTCCCGCTCGATCAAGGTCCGGCCCACCCGCTCGTAGGTTGAGAAGGCCCGCTGCCTGACCTCCGCCGGGGCCTCCTCCGCCCGGGTGATGAGGAGGGGCGCGTGACTGGTGCCGAAGACGGCCTTCACCTCAGCCACGGTTTTCCCCCTGGATCGTCGAGCCGGGGAAGGAGAGGCCCTCCAGTGCGGCGCGAAACTCGTCGTCGGTGATGTGGTTCCAGTGCTGGAAAAAGCGCAACAGGTACGGGTTCACCCCCAGCAGCCACAGGGCCCGAAGATCCGCCCCATCCACGGCGGCGATTTCCCCTTCGGTCAGGTCATACGCGGAGAGGAACGCGGCGGCGTCCGCGCTGTAGCGCTCACGGATTTCCGGAAACTGGAGGTCGTGGACGAGCTTGTTCAGGGCGGGGAGTTCCATCGAGTGTCTGCCGGGCGATGGAAAACCCCTGTTGGGCCGGGAATTATCACGGTTCGGCGGCCTTTCAGCGCGGACATTGCGTCCGCGGAATTCCTGACGGTCTCCATCGTATCGCGATCCTCGCGCAAGACTGTGTATGGGTTCAAGACATATGAGACACGGGGGCCGGTTTTTGAATGTTTCCAGGGCCTGGTCGGGCGTCAGGTAGTCCAGGTTCTGGTGAGGTCGAATATGATTATAGATCTG
>JASLXW010000576.1 GCA_030740135.1 Nitrospinota bacterium | reverse complement strand
TCTATAATCATATTCGACCTCACCAGAACCTGGACTACCTGACGACCGCCCAGGCCCTGGAAACATTCAAAAAAACGACCCCCGTGTCTCATATGTCTTGAACCCATACAACCCTTTGCGTCGGGAACCCTTCAGGGGATAGAGTAGAAGTGCGGCGCATAGACATGGGTCAGGTCTTTTGTTGGTTGAGGATTCAAGGCCCGATCTCCATGCGACCCTGAGACGGTTTGTTTCAAACGTGAAGGGTGAGATGAAAGCGGAAGCAGTGAAAGGACATCGATGGGTCGGCCGGAACCTGCCTCGTGAAGACGGGGCCGAGAAGGCGACCGGCACGGGCGCCTTCGTCACCGACATGCACCTGCCGAACATGTTGCACGGGAAATACTTCCGCGGCAGGCTGCCTCACGCCCTGATCCTCAATGTAGACGTATCCAAGGCCCTGAAAGTCCGGGGCGTCAAAGCGGTCCTCACGGCGAAGGATTGCCCGAAAGACGGGGACGGCAATCTCCTCGGCTTCGGCCCCGTTGTTCTCGACTATCCCATTCTGGCCCAGAAGAAGGTTCGTTATGTGGGCGAGCCCATCGCGGCGGTGGCGGCGACCGATGAGGACGCGGCGGCGGAAGCCGTCGAGCTGATCGAAGCGGACTATGAGGAGCTGCCCGCCGTCTTCGATCCCCGGGAGGCCCTGAAGCCCGACGCCCCGCTGGTCCATGAGGACCTGGAGCGTTATACGCACGTTCCGCATTTCAAGCCCATCCGATACGGCAACGTCGCCTACCGGGTCAAAGTGCTCAAGGGAAACCCGGGGAAAGCGTTTGAAGAAGCCGACCACGTTCTGGAACAGGAATTCGGGACCTCGACCCACCACCAGTGCTACTTGGAGCCCCACGCCGTCGTGGCCCAGGTGGACGTGAAAGGAAAAGTCACCGCCTGGACAAGCACACAGACGGTCGCCGAGACCCGACAGGGGTTGTCGGACACTTTGGCGATTCATCCGAGTCGGATCCGGGTCATCGCGCCGTTCATCGGGGGAGGATTCGGGGGGAAGCTGAGCGTTCGGATCGAGCCTCACGCGATCCTTCTCGCCCGGATGACGGGCCGTCCCGTGAAGATTGTCCTCACCCGGGAGGAGGAGTTCATCTCGGGACATCCCAGGCACCCCTTCCGGCTGAAATACAAGACCGGCGTCATGAAGGACGGCCGGATCACCGCCAGGGAGATCCGGTTCATCGCCGATTCCGGGGCCTATGCCCACCAGGGCCCCGGCGTGGTCGGCACCGCCGCCTCCCGCGCGCAGGGCCCTTACCATGTCCCCCATGTCCGAGTGGATGGGAGCCTCGTCTATACCAACAAGGTCCCCTTCGGAGGATACCGGGGATACGGAGGCCCGCAGGTCCACTTCGCCGGCGAGTCCCAGCTGGATGACTTGGCCGCGGAGATCGGCATCGATCCCATTGAGCTTCGGATGAAGAACGGCATGACAACGGGGGGGCGTCTTCTGACCGGCCAATCCACGCCCCACGCCGCGTACCAGGAGACGCTCCGCCGGACGGCGGCCGCCACGGGCTGGGATTGGGAGAACCGGAAGAAACCCGCACCGAAGCCTCGCGATCCGAGGAAGAAGACCGGAATCGGCGTGTCCTCGATGGAGCACGGGAGCGCGATTTACGCGTCGAGCGCCATCGTCAAGATGGAATCCGGCGGCGGTCTGACCGTCATGGCGGGGGGGACCGAGATCGGCGCCGGGCAAAGGACCATCTTTGCCCAGATTGCCGCCGAGGCGCTCAGCGTTCCCATCGAGCGGATTTCGATTGTCCTGTCGGACACGCTCACCGCGCCTTACGATTGGTCGACCGACGCGAGCCGGACGACTTACAACACCGGCAACGCCATCGTGCGCGCGGCGGCCGAGGTCCGAGAACAGTTTCTGGAAATCGCGGGCAAGATGCTGGAGGCCGATCCGAAGGATCTCGAGATGGATGGCGGCGAGGTCTACGTCAAGAGCGCGCCCGACCGCCGGGCCGGCTACGACGCGGTGGTCACGTACGGACATTATGTGGATGGCGGCGTGATTCTTGGAAAGGGGACTCACTTCGATCCTCCCGAATACGATCCGCCTGAAGACTTGCAGGTCGAGGGATGGCATTTCACCTCGAGACCCGCATTGATCTACGGCACGCAAATCGCCCAGGTGGAAGTGGACACCGAAACCGGCCGCGTGGAGGTGATCAGCATCCATTCGGCCCATGACATCGGACAGGCCATTAGCCCCGTGGGGTGTGAAGGACAGATCGAAGGGGGGGTGTCC
>JASLXW010000575.1 GCA_030740135.1 Nitrospinota bacterium | reverse complement strand
ATCACCGCCACCAGGATCCCTTTCCCCTGGTGGTGCAACAGCTCACCCAATTGGTGTCAAAACCTTTATAATCCCCTAGAACTTTCTGCGGCTGAGCCTTTGGCCGGATGCCCGTCTGGCTATGCCAGCCGCAGCATCCGGCCAAGGCGCCGGTTTCTTGCGATAGAGGCAAGCGCCGTAAGGCGCTTGCCTCTATCGCGAAACAAGGGTAGAGCGGCCATCTTGGGGTCGGTGACCCCCTGGCCGCCTTCCGAAGGCGGGCTGGAAGCCCGCCCCACCAGGGTGGGGGGAAAATTTTCAAAGCTTGTCCCGCGCGAAGGCGGGGATGTCCCCCCAAGGTTTTTTCTTTTCTCTAATCATCTAGAGGTTTTCCCATGTCGCGGGTTCCGTTGACGCTGGCCTGTTGGGATTACGACCGCACCCGTCCCTTGCGCGACGGGACCGTCCAGGTGGACGGCGTGGACCTCAACTACCTCGCCCTCCCCGTGGAAGAGATCTTCTGGCGGATGTGTCAGTTCGAGGAGTTCGACGCCTCGGAGATGAGCCTGTCGGCTTATCTGCTCTACAGGGCCCGGCCCAACCCGCCCTTCATCGCCATCCCCGTTTTCCCGTCCCGGATGTTCCGCCACGCCTTCGTCTTCATCAACGTCCATTCCGGCATCGAGCGGCCCGAGGACCTCAAGGGCAAGCGCGTCGGCATCCCGGAGTGGGCCATGACCGCCATCGTCTGGCTCAAGGGGATCTTCCAGGAAGATTACGGCGTCCGGCCCGAGGACGTGGAGTTTCGCGTGGGCGGCCTGGAGAACCCGGGGCGGAAGGAGCGCGTCGACATCGGCCTCCCGGAGGGCGTCAAGCTGTCCCTCATCCCGGACGACAGGACCCTCAGCGAGGAGCTGGACGAGGGGGGGATCGACGCCCTGTTCACCTCCCGCATCCCCCGCTGCTTCCGGGAGGGCTCGCCCAACGTCCGGCGGCTCTTCAAGGACCACAAGCGGGTCGAGATGGACTATTACCGGCGGACAGGGGTCTTCCCCATCATGCACACCGTCGTGGTCAAAGAGGAGATTGTCCGCAAGCACCCCTGGATCACGCAGAACCTCTTCAAGGCGTTTTGCGAGGCCAAGGCCGTCGCGGAGGCGTGGCTCCGAGACACCCAGGCCATCCGCTACACGCTGCCCTGGCTGCTGACGGAAATTGAAGAGGAAGAGGCGGTTCTGGGCAAGGACCTCTGGCCCTACGGCGTGGAGGAAAACCGCAAGACGCTCGAAGCCCTCCTGCGCTTCTCGATGGAACAAGGCCTGGCCGAGCGGAAGGTTCTCGTCGAGGAGCTTTTTCCTCCGAATACGCAGGAGGCTTTTAAGGTCTGAGGGCCATTACGGGGGCGGTGGCGCGATCCTCATCGGGATCTCATCGAGGATCTGGATTCTCTTCTTGTTGACGTCGCATTTCAGCGCCCTTGCCGTCACGCCGGCGGAGACGGCTTCGCGGAGGGTTTCGGCGAAAAGCGGGTCGTTCTTTTCATTGGGTGAAAAGGATCTCGCGTCCGGCCGCGAGATGATGAACAGGACGGCCGAGCGACCGCCCGCCCGGGCGCGCCCGATCAGGTGACGCAGGTGTCGCGCGCCGCGAATCGTCGGGGCGTCGGGGAATCTCGCGACCCCTTCCTCGACAAGCGTGACGCACTTCGTCTCGATCCAACACGGCCGGACGCCTTCACCCGTCAGACAGAAATCCAGCCGTCCTCCCGGCACGCGGGGTTCCGGCGATATCCGCGAAAAACCCTCGAATCCCGGCAGGCGGCCCGCTTCGAGGGCTTCCTTCATCAGTTTGTTCGGAACCCGCGCGTCCACGCAGACCCATCCCCGGCCGTCGGGCCGGCCCGCCAGGAGCAGGTCGTGGGAGGTCTTCCGCTCCGCGCCCGCGGCGGGGACCAGTAAGACCCGGTTGCCGGGGACGAGCAACTCCCCCAGCCTCCCCGAGTGCGCCACGTGGACGGCCAGGTTCTTTCGCCCGGCCCGGACCTCCGCCCGGAAGCGGTTCACGCGCCGGACGAAAATCCCTTCGACGGCGTTTGCCGGAATCCGCATGAGAAGATTCTTCGGATCAGAACAGGGACGCCGGAACCGCCGCGACGTTGACCCACGTTCCGATCATCTCAGGCCCCGTCCCTTTTAAAAGGACCCTGGCTCAGGGCGTCCGGGTTTCAATAAAGGTCTCTTTGGCCCTGCGGCCGATGGGGCGGACTTTCCGCGGGGCCACGATCCAGATTCCCACGACCGTCAGGACGTAGATCACGAGCATGGCCTGGA
>JASLXW010000574.1 GCA_030740135.1 Nitrospinota bacterium | reverse complement strand
CACCAAGTGGAAGGACGTCGAGGGGAAGACCATCGGCCGCATCCCCGGCTCGTACGCGGAATTCCTCTTCCGGGTCGCGGCGAAGCACAACGGCGCGGACCTGTCGAAGGTGAAGTTCAAGAACTTCGGATTCTCCTACGCGACGATGAACCTCGCCCTGAAGAAAAAGGTCGTGGACGGCTTGGTCATCTGGTCACCCGGCATGGACATGCCGGTGGTCGAGGGACACGGTTATTTCCCGCCCATCAGCGTTGAGGACACGCCGGTGGGGAACGTGAACGGGCTGATGGCGATGAACACCGCCTTCATGAAGAAGAACCCGGGCATCGCGAACAAGATCGTAAAGGCCTTTACGGAATCCACGCGGTATTACGCCTCGAACTCGAAGGCGATGATCCAGGGCGCCCGCAACCTCACGGGCGCAAGCATAGGAATCCTCGAGGAAGGCATGAAGCATGCCAGCCTGGAGAACAGGATGTTCCTCGACAAACGCGAAGACCCTTGCCAAGCTCGCGTTCGGGGGCGGGATCGTCAAGAAAAACGTCGCAAGCGCCGTCGGCGGATGGATGAATTATCAGTTTCTGATGAATGCGACGGGAAAGAGCAAGGCGGACCTGGGCGGCTGAAAGAAAGGCCGGAGTTTCCCCGCTCTCTCCCTTTTCATGAGATGGAAGGCCCCGGCGAGGCTGTGTCGGCTTCCGCGTGAAACGCGGTCCGGCTTGAAGACCGCCGCGACGGTCCTCGACAGGTGTAAGAATTCAAAGACAGATGGTATAAAGGGGTTGCGGACAGCCATTCAAAGGGTAAGGAGAGAGCGGGGTCTGTCTCGCCGTGATGGCATGACGGCGCGCCCAATCTGAAGGGAGGGAGAACGGTGAAAGCTCGAAAAGCGTTTTATTGGTTGACGGCGCTCGGAATTGCGGTTCTGTTCGCCGTGTCGGGCGTTCCTCGGGTCTACGCCGCCAAGACGGTCAGGGCCGGATTGTTTCCCTTCGGTCCCGGCAGACTGGTGGATGAGTACATTGTGGACTCGGGGATCGTCAAGAAGTGGGGGGCGAAGATCGGCGTGGATTTCAAGGTTTCACATCCCCGGGACGACTTTGCGGCCTTCATGGGCAAGTCCGTCCAGATCGTCGCCCTCAGCACGCTGGAGGTCGGCCGGCTGGTTGGTGACGAGGGCCACGACATCGTCATGTGGGGAAAGCAGGTGGATGCCTACATCGACATGTACGTCCGGGGGGACTCCCCGTACAAAAGCCCGGCCGACCTGAAGGGGAAGAAGATTGTCATCCCCGGGTGGGACACCGGCACCGCGCAGATGGGCATCATCCTGTTCAAGAAGTGGTACGGACTGGACATGAAGAAGGATTTCAAGGTGGTCACGGCGCCGTGGCCCGTCGGCCCGCAGCTCCTGGCCAAAGGGGACGTGGAGATGTCCTTGAACCTGATGCCCGTCACGCTGGATCTTTGGAAGACGGGAAGGATCCGGCCCGTCCTGGCCACGTACGCCACCGAGTGGGCCAAGAGGCGGGGCTCGGGCCACCACCTTTCCATCGGAAGCTTCACATCCTGGGGAAAATGGCTGCGAGGCAATGAGAATGCAGCCAGGGCCTGGCTCGGGGCGTTTACGGAAGGCATGCGATACGCTCACAGTAACACCGAAGCATTTTGTAAGCGGTACCGCAATCTGATCAAAAAGAACGCCACCGACGCCCAGGTCGATTTCTTCGTGAAGTGGCTCAACAAGTACACGGTGCTCTACAAAGACGCTTATCTGACCCAAAACTTCATCGACGAGGAAACGGCCTTCCTGAAGATGGCGGCCAAGGAGGGTTTTGTAAAGCCCGGCGGATTGAGCCCGAAGATCTGGAAGATCGTCAAACCTTAAGGGAAAAAGTCCTTTTCCAAGGGAAGGTTCGTTTGTCGTGACAGGGCTGGGGGCGGGATTGGGATACACCCGTCCGCAAAGGCGGAGCGAAGAGACCTTTGAATATGGAGAGAGAACGAATGTCTTACCGAAAAGCGTTTGCGGTGTTGTGCGGCGTCCTGATGGCGGCCTGGATGGCCGGTGCGGGCGTCCCTGATGCCCTGGCCGCCAAGACGGTGAAGGCCGGGTTGTTTCCCTTCGGTCCGGGCCGGATGGTCGATCAATACATTATGGACAACGGAATTCACAAAAAGTGGGGCGCGAAGGTCGGTGTTGAGTTCAAGATCACACACCCCCGGGACGATTTCGCGGCTTTCATGGGCAAGTCCGTCGATATCGTCAGCCTCAGCACCTTGGAAATCTCCCGGCTCGTCGGTGACGAAGGCC
>JASLXW010000573.1 GCA_030740135.1 Nitrospinota bacterium | reverse complement strand
CATCGAGGAGAAGAGACTAACTCAAAAAGTGGTACAACTTTAGGGGGAAGGGCAGAATATTAAAACCATCGCAATTCCCAAGTTCACCGACTCTCCTAAGCCAACTACTCAATATATATCAGCCAATTCCCAAATGATACGGGCCAACACCTTCAAGTTCTCATCGAAACGACCTCTAGCCAGGTTTTCCGGTCGGTCAAGCGCCGTATGATAATAATCGTCGAGTTCGTACAGCCAGGCGACGGGAACACCCACTTTATAAAATTCGTGGTGGTCACTGTAGGGGTTCGGGGGACAAACCCATTCGGCTACCGAGATCTCCTCTTCGGCAACAACCCGCTCGACCAAATCGTGCGTGTCCTCGGTAACGTTGATCGTCGTCCTCCCCGGTGTGGCACAAATAAACCCATCCAGGTTGACCACAGCTTTAGCACAGGCCATTTCCTCACGATACCGGGATACATACTCCCGCGCTCCCAGGAACCCAAATTCTTCCACCGGAAGGGCCAAAAAACGGATGGTTCGCCGAGCACGCCGCCCGAAAAAAAATCCTGCTAAATCCAGAAGGGCGCCCGTTCCCGAAGCGTTGTCGGCGGCATGGGGACCCAATCCGTGGCTGTCGAAATGCGATACAACATAGATGACCTCTTGCGGTGCGTCGGTCCCTGGGGCGTCGCCGAACAAGAACGCTGATGTCTGGGACTCATACGCACCCCGCACCTCGATACGTGCCCGGAGAGCGCCCCTGTCCACCAACGATTGGAGCTTGCGGCTTTGGGAGGAGGTTACAGCGACAGCAGGAACGCGCCCGGGAAGGCCGGAGAGGTTCGTCACACCTACCCGAACGACTTCCTCCTCGAGTCTTGTCCCCATGATGAACCCAACCGCATGGCTTTCCTCCGCCAGCGGAACGGCCTGGTATGACTTCAAGGCGTCCGTGAGGACAATCCGGCCGATACACGATTGACCCTCGCGCGCCAGGTTGTCATAGTCTTCCCGAGCGCCGTCTCCGGCATAAACAACGGGGGCCTCGACACCTCCTTCGGGCGTAAGAGCCGAGAGACCGATTCCCTCACAGGGGATAGAAAAAGACTCGGGGGCTGTAACAGACAGGGCAACGCTGTCACACCGGTAACCGAGGTATTCCATTTCCTCCGTTTTTAGGTCATGCAGTCCTTGGGCCTCAAATTGGCCGCGGATGAACTCCCGAACCTTGTGTTCCCCTTCCGACCCCATGAAACGGGGCCCAATCGCGCAAACCTTCTCCATGAAGGAAAAGGCCCGGGATTGATGAGAACCCCAAGCCTTTTCGAAATCCGGATTGCCCAAACCTACCCCTCCTACAGATCCTACAGAACCCCTCGATTTCTACTCAACCGGCCTACCGCATAAACGGTTCCGGACATCGCATGCCTTGGACTTGCTCGACTCCGACGAGAAGTCCTTGTTCACGGCCCTCAATGGCCGCTCAGGCGATAAACGCCCGGGACCCACAATGGGTCCCGGGCGCTGTTACCGCGATGCGAACAACGGACCAGAGATACTCCACCCTAGGACTCTCTGAGCCTCGAGTGGCATCCGCCTATTTCTTAACCGAATCTCTATCAAACGGCCTCATTTCGTCTCATCTGTATGATGAGGGAAGAAATTTCATGCTCCAATCGCGCATCTTTTTCCATTGAGCGGGTGTGAGCTTTTCCCCTCCGATGAACTCATTGGTGTAGATGCTATTGATATCCTTAATGGGGGCCGCGCCCATGTACTTCACAACTCGGTCCAGGCTGTCTTTCACCAAAGACGGCTCCATCCAGCCGATCCCATTCTTCTCCGTATGCGCCGATGAGCTGATGGCTGAAGCTACTCCTAGGCCGGCTTCAATAATCTTTCGGGACTGCTTTCCCTTTCCGTAAATCGGGAGCTCTCCCATGGTGATTTTAATGGAGTCTTCAGGCTCGAGGAAGGTGTGTGATATGCCCTTTAACGCCCCTTGCACGAATTTTCGATAGAGGTTCCGGTCTTTCTTGAGGCGATCGGGCCGGGCCCAGAAGGTCTGATCCAGCATGTCGAGCCCGTTATCCGCGTAGAAGACGAAGTTATATTTGACCCCTCGCCCGATGAGACCGGGGGCAAAGGAGACAATATACGTGGATACCGCATCGACCTTGCCAGCCAGAAGTGAAGCATGATAGGCGGCCGGTGAGATCATCAGCCACTTGATTTTATTCGCGTCGATTCCGGCTGAGCGGGCAAAGGCGGGAAACAAGGTGTGGCGGCCGCTCCCGGGTGAGGACGCCAGCCTCAACCCTTCGATGTCTTTGGCGGTCT
>JASLXW010000572.1 GCA_030740135.1 Nitrospinota bacterium | reverse complement strand
CTGGAGGGTCTTGTTCGGGCGCCCCAGGACCTCGCTCTCCGTCGTCATGGAGGGCGCTCCGCCCCGGACCAGGCAGACGTCGGTGCTCGTCCCGCCCATGTCGCACGTGATGAGCCCGGGCTCGTCCGTGATCCGGGAAAGATGGGCCGCCGCAGTCACCCCGCCGGCCGGACCCGAGAGCAGGAGATGGACGGGAAGGCGCGCCGCCTCCCCCGGGGACATCACGCCGCCGCTGGAAGTCATCACATGGAGGGGACCGTGGAACCCGCCTTTCCCCAGCCCGGCTTGAAGGCGTCTCAAGTACCTGTCGATGGGCGGGGCCACGTAGGCGTTGAGCACCGTCGTCGAGAAGCGCTCGTACTCGCGGAACTCGGGCACGACCTCGGCCGAGGTGGAGACGAAGACCCCCGGAAGCCGGGCCTCGATCAGGGCGCGGGCGCGCTCCTCGTTCTTCGCGTTGGCGTAGGCGTGAAGGAAACAGATCGCCACGGCCTCGATCCCTTCGTCGGCAAGCCGCCGGGCGTGGGGCTCGATCTTCGCGGGCGTGACCGCCTTGGCCACGCGGCCGCCGGCCAGCGTGCGCTCGTCCACCTCCAGGCGGAGGGGCCTTGCGACCAGGGGAGGCGTCTTCCGGTAATCGAGCCGGTAGAGGACCATCCGGTTGGCGAGGCCAAGCTCCAGGACGTCCCGGAATCCCCGCGTGGTCAACATGGCCGTCCGCGCGCCCTTTCCCTCCAGGAGGGTGTTGGTCGCGATGGTCGTGCCGTTGATGAATCGGGAGACGGAATGGAGGAGAACCCCGGCCTTGTCCAGCCCCTCGAGGATGCCGCGCGTCAGGTCTTCATGGACGGTGGGCGTCTTGACGGTCTTGATGGCGTGGGTCCGCTCGTTGTAGACGACCACGTCCGTGAAGGTCCCGCCGATGTCCACCCCAATGCCCAACAAGCTCATCCCAGTGAGCCTCCGCGGGTTCGACGGGCCGCACGATGGAGCGCACCGGCCCGCTTCCGCCTTTTCAAGGAAACCGCGCCATGATCCTGCGTAAGAAGGCCCCGCGGTCAACCCGCGGGGCGCTTCGAATTCCTGTCTGAGAGATCGCCGGTCAAAGGTCTATCTTGGCCGCCGCTCTCTCAGCCTATCGCCCCTTAGGGGCAGAGCTTGCAATCGACTTTCTTCCGTTTGGGGAAGAGTTTGGGAAGGAACTTGTTTGAATAAAGCTCGGACACTTCAGGGATCCGGGGGGTCTTGAAGAACCCGGTCACGACGTTCCGGGTCGTCTTCATTTTCTCCGCCGAGATTTGGCCAAGGCCGTGTTTCTTGGCGTAAGGCGTAAGGATGTGGTCGACGAAGACCTGGAACTCGGCCAGCGCGACTTCATAGGAAGCCTCCGGGTGGGTTTTGACAAAGCCGCGGACGGCCTTTTCCGGATTCTCGATGCTCCAGGCGAGGGCTTGGTACGAGGCGTTCAAGAAGCGGCGAACGTAGTCCGGACGCTTGTTGATCAGGGAATCCATTGCGGAAACAGCGCCCGAATAGATATCGAACCCGTGGTCGCTGTAGAGCAAAACGGTCACCTGCTTGTTCACCTTCTGAGCGCCCCGCTTCACCGCGGCGTACACCGTGTGGAACGTCGACATGGCTTTGACTTTGCCGCTCAGAAGGGACGGGATCAAGGCCGCGTGGTCCATCGTCGCCCAGGAGACCTTGTCATTCGTGATCCCAACCCTTTTGGCGAAGACGGGGAAAATGACGCGGTCCATCGAGTAGCTGGTCCCGCCGACGGTCTTCCCCTCGAGATCTTTGGGCCCCCGGATGCCGGCGCCTTTCAGGGAATAAATCACGAAGAGAGACTTATCGTGGAACATGCCGAGGGTTCTCGCGATCAGCCCTTTGCTTCGCCGGACGATGAGCTGGTCGGTTTCCGCGATGATGAAATCCGCCTTTCCGCCGGAAAGGAACTTCAGGGTGTCGGCCCCGAAACCGCGCTGAATTTTCACGTCCAGGCCGGCCTTCGCATAGATTCCCTGTGAGAGGCCGGCGAACAGGCCCGAGTGCTTTCCATAGGGTATCCAGTCGAGCGCGAATCGGACGGATTCGGCGGCGATGGAAGAAGCGGCCGTGTAGCCAATCAAGGTTAAGACGAGGATCATCAACGAGAAACGTCGTGCGATCGATTTCATCCGCATTTCCTCCAGGGTGGCGCGCCGGGGCCTCCACCGGGGAATCCCGTGTGGACCCTCACGGCTTGATGATAGGTCTAACAGGTTGCGGAAAAACTCCGATGGGTTGGTGTTTTGGCCAAGATTCGGACCTTGCGCGCTGTCATTCCGAACG
>JASLXW010000571.1 GCA_030740135.1 Nitrospinota bacterium | reverse complement strand
GTCGGAGGACATTCAGGCCGTCGTGGACCGGCTGCGGCTCGGGAAGAATGTCCGCTCCCGCCTGGACGATTCACTTGAGATCGCCTTCCGGGAAGGAGGCGGCAAGGCCGAGGCCCGGATCGCCGACGGCCCGCGTCTTCCCTTTTCCCGGGGGTTCGCCTGCTCCTTGTGCGGGAGGGGGTTCGAGCCGCCGACGCCGCTGTTCTTCTCCTTCAACAATCCCCAAGGGGCCTGTCCGGAATGCGGCGGCTTCGGCAACAAGCTGGACCTGGACCTGGACCTCGCCATCCCGGACCGGACGAAGACCCTCGCCGGGGGGGCCGTGGATCCCTGGACCCGCCCCCGGCATAGAAGCCATTATCAGGACGAACTCCGGAAGCTGGCCCGAAGAGAGGGCGTGGACCTGGATGTCCCGTTTGGGTCTCTCCCCAAGAAACATCAGCGGATGGTCATCGAGGGGACGAAGGAGTTCCGGGGCGTCCGGCCCTTTTTCGAGCGGCTCAACCGGAAGAAGTACAAGATCTGGGTGCGGATGTTCCTGCGGCGGTACCTGGGGACGTTTCCATGCTCCCGGTGTCGGGGGGCGCGCCTGCGCGAGGACGCCCTGTACGTGCAAATCGCCGGCCGGAACATCTCGGAGGTCTCGGCGCTATCGGTCCGCGATCTGAGGGGCTTCCTGGACGCGATCGACCTTTCCCCCGGACAGACCGGCGTGGCCGAGGACATCCTGGCGCAGCTTCGGTCGCGGCTGGACTTCCTCGCGTACGTCGGCGTGGACTACCTCACCCTCGACCGCTTGACCCGAACGCTCTCGAGCGGAGAGGCCCAGCGCATCAACCTGGCCAACCAACTGGGGGCGCAGCTCGCCGGGACCCTCTATATCCTCGATGAGCCTACGGTCGGACTGCACCCGAGCGACAACGCGAAGCTCCTGCGCATTCTCAAGGGGCTGACCGCCGCGGGGAACACGGTGGTGATCGTCGAACACGACCGGGACGTCATCCGGGAGGCGGATTTCCTGGTGGACCTCGGTCCCGGGGCCGGGGAGCGGGGCGGGGAGGTGGTGTTCGCCGGGCCTGCGGGGGACATCCTCTCGTGCGAAGATTCGGTCACGGCGTCTTACCTCCGGGGAGAGCGGGAGATCCCCCTGCCCGAGCGGAGGCGGCCGGTGGGCGACCCGCCGGCCGTGAAGGCCAGGCGCGGGAAACCCGCCCGGCCCGGTGAGATCCCGGCCGAGCCCGGGACGGTCTTCTTCTCCCTGCTGGGGGCCGGTGAGAACAACCTGAAGGGCATCGATTTCCACCTCCCCCTCGGGACGTTCACGTGCGTGACGGGGGTCTCCGGTTCGGGCAAGAGCACGCTGGTGCACGATACGCTTTATCAGGCCCTCCACCGGATCTTCCACGGCGGATCGACGCCGATGGGCCGGTTCCGGGAGGTCCGGGGGGTGGAGGCGCTCGGAGGGGTCGTCCTGCTGGACCAGGCCCCCATCGGCCGCACCCCGAGGTCGAACCCGGTGACCTACATCAAGGCCTACGACGCCATCCGGCGGCTCTTCGCCGAGACCACCGGGGCGCGCCTGCGGCGCTACGGCCCCGGGCATTTCTCCTTCAACGTCACCGGCGGGCGGTGCGAACGCTGCAAGGGAGACGGCCACGAGAAGATCGAGATGCACTTCATGGCCGACCTGTTCGTGCGCTGCCCGGAGTGCGAGGGGAAGCGGTTCCGGCCCTCGACGCTGGAGGTGAGACACCGGGGCAAGAACATCCACGACGTTCTCTCGCTGACGGTGGACGGGGCCCTGCGGTTCTTCTCCGGCGAGCCGTCCTTGGTGCGCCGGCTGGAGGCCCTCTCCCGCGTGGGGTTGGGATACATCCGTCTGGGACAGCCGGCGACGACCCTCTCGGGCGGAGAGGCGCAGCGGCTGAAGATCGCCGTCCAGCTCGCGGGGAAAGACCCGTCGCGCATGCTCTACATCCTCGACGAGCCGACGACGGGCCTTCACTTTCAGGACGTGGCGGTCCTGTTGCGCGCCCTTCACCGGCTGGTGGCGCTGGGCAACACGGTCCTCGTCATCGAGCACAACCTGGACGTGGTCAAGACGGCCGATCACATCGTGGACCTGGGCCCCGGCGGGGGCGATGGGGGGGGGCGGATCGTCGCGCGGGGGACGCCCGAAGAGGTCGCCGATTGTCCCGAGTCCCTCACGGGCCGACACCTCCGCCCGCTGCTCGAGACCCGGGCGCGCGATGAGGCCGTGATGGGGTCGGGACTTTAGTTTTCTGATTTCCATGTCCTTCCGGTCGTATCCGTTCAGACCCGTCCGGCTTCAAGTCCCCCG
>JASLXW010000570.1:2037-2343 GCA_030740135.1 Nitrospinota bacterium | reverse complement strand
GCCCGTCGGTGTAGTAGGTGACGCGGCCCTCCATGAAGGGGCTGAAGGTCGCCCACTTCAAACCCGAAAACGGGACCGAAAGCCTGGGCGCCGCATCCAGCCGCCAGAACTCGTCTTCTCTATCCTGCCGCCGGTTGAATCGAACAAGGGAGGTCTGGACCGATGGACTGATTGTGATGGGTCCGACCCTTCCGATCGAGGGACTCAGGTTGAAGTTGATGTCCGGAGCCCGTTGAAAGAACTCATCCCGGCTCTCCTCGGCGGAGTCCAGAAATTGCAGGAAAAAGCGGGTCGAGGCGATGTCCC
>JASLXW010000570.1:0-2027 GCA_030740135.1 Nitrospinota bacterium | reverse complement strand
AATTCTTCTGAAGGTTGACCCTCGATTCCACATCGCGCCGGGTCCGGACTCCCAGGTCCTCTTCGAACGTCGAATCGAAATCTAGGTTGTTCACGCGCTCGACTTGATAAAATCCGGTGAACTTGTCGCCGAACTCCTGGTAGTGCTCCGCGCGGATGCGGTAAAAGGTCTCTTTCGATAGGTCATCATCCAGGAACTTGACATCCGCCGTTCCCCGGGTCGTCCCGCTCAACCTATACCGGAGCTCGGCCCTGGGGATGAACCCCCGCTTCTTCCGATATTCGAGACCGAAGGTCGCGTCGGCGTGATCGGAAAAGGCCCAGAAGAACTCCTGGTCGTATTTGAAGCCGTCCCGGCTGCTGGTTCCGATGATCGGCACCAGGAAGCCGCTGGAGCGCTTGGTCTTGATCGGAGCGATCATGTAGGGAAGATAGCCCACCGGAAATCCCGCCACCCAGAACGTCGGCTGACGTATGAAGGCGAACTCCTCCAAGGTGATGTCCATCGAACGGGACCGGAACTGCCACTCCGGAACGGGGCCTTTGCAGGTGCTGATCGAACCGTCCTGGATCCGGTAATGATCTTGGTCCTGACGCTCGATCCGTTCTCCCGAAACTTTATACTCCCGGCCCAATTCCCCACGGGCGCCATAGAGAACGGCTTGGTGGCGGCGGATATTGAACTCAATTCGGTTGCAAACAAGGCGGTTTCCCTTGTCCTGGAACACCACATTGCCCGAGGCCACCCCGTCGCCCGTCTCGGTGTTGATCTCAACCCGGTCCGCCTGGAGACGGTTGCCCAGAAACCGCACATCCACAAACCCCTCTCCGACCACGACCTTGCGTTCCGCGTCCTCGGTGAGAGAGTCCGCCCGGATGGTGGTTTCCTCCCCGGGAAGGAAAACCTGCGGAGGGATTCCGCGCGGCGCGGGTTTCGGCTGGGCAACCGTGGTCGTCGCGGGGGCCAACGGGAGCAAGGGGGACGAGGGGCGTCGAACGGGAGGCTGGGGTCGCCCGGGGATGACGGGCGCAATGAGCTTCGGGCTGATTTGCGCCCATCCGGTAGGAGTGAAAACCCAGGTCCAGATGAGACACCAACCCAGGACAGCCCAGAAATACTTTCTCACGAATGATCCGCCCTTCCCGAACCCGACAAAAGCGGTCAGGGCCAAGAATTCGAAGGGCCACACCGTCAGGCGCGCACCAAAACGATAAGCTTTGAACTATCAGCAGGATACTATGGTAAATCGAAGGAAATGTCAAGGAGTTGACATACAACTTACAGATTCGTTGGGTTTCCAGCATGTTCGGTTACATCCTGTTTCCGGTTCCGCCGGAAGAAACCCAGGATGCCCTCGATGGGCCCCAACAGGGCGTAGCACGAAAGCCCGAGGAAAAGCGTCACATGGGGAAATGTGGCCACCACCACCAGAATCAAGACCGATCCCACCAGGAGGTTGAAAGGCTTCCGATCCTTCCAGCCGACTGTCTTGAAATCCGGATATGAAAGGTTGCTCACCATCAAAAAGGCCAGCACGTAGGCCAATACGGCCGCCGCCAAAGCGGGCGGGGAGGCAAAGAGTGAAAACTCCTCGACCAGCATGACCGAGGCCGCGACGAGCCCGGCGGCCGCCGGAATGGGCAGGCCCGTAAACCGTCCCTGGCTATTCGAATCCGACTGAATATTGAACCGCGCAAGCCGTAGCGCCCCGCAAATCACGAACAGAAACACCCCGACCCAGCCAATCCGTCCAAACGGACGGAGCGCCCAGGAATATAGCAACGCCGCGGGCGCCACACCGAACGCCATCAGGTCCGACAGCGAGTCGTATTCTTTTCCGAAGGGGGTGCTGCTGCTCGTCCAGCGCGCGATCCTTCCATCCAGACTGTCCAGGATCATGGCGATGAAGATGGCCGCCCCCGCCTTGTAATGCAACCCATTCACAGCGGCCAGCAACGCATAGATCCCCGCCACCATTCCGGCCGTCGTAAACAGGCTCGGAACGAGGAGGATCCCCCGGCGCATCC
>JASLXW010000056.1 GCA_030740135.1 Nitrospinota bacterium | reverse complement strand
CGATCCCCTTGTTTGCGGTCACGCTGGCCGTCGTGATTCTTGGAGAGCGGCCGACAACGTGGGACATCCTGGGGACGGTCGCGATCGTCCTGGGCGTCGCCCTGTTGAGCTACAAACCCGAGCGAAACATGACCTGGACCCGCTGGTCGATCCTCTTCCCGTTGGGGTCGGCGCTGTTCTTCGCGCTTCGCGACATCTCGGTCAAGTTCGGTTTGGGCCTGATCCCGGCGCCTGTGACCGGCGCCGCGGTTGCCGCAACGACCGCCGCCGTGGTTTTGTATCTCCCTTATCTGCAACCGCGGAGCAGAAAGAATTTCATCCTGACCAAAAGGAGCCTGACCTTCTATTGTTTTGCCGGGGTCTTCGCCACGCTCGCCTATGCGAGTTTTTATTTGGCTTTGGGGGGAAGCACGGTGAGCAAGGTGAGTCCGCTGATCAGCGTGTTCCCCTTGTTTTCCGTGTGTTTCAGCTTTCTGTTCATTCAATCGAAGGAACACGTCACGTGGAGGGTGCTCGAGGGAGGTCTCCTCGTCGTCGGGGGCGCCTGTTCGATTTTGTTGAATTGAGACCGGACGGCCGGGTCGGATCGACGGCTGAACCCTTTCCGCGTCGGCGAGGCACGGCGTCGATGACACCCTCCGGCCCCTTCCGCCGCGAAATCCCGGTCACCAGAGAGATTTTATCGAATTGACCTCATCCGTCGCGCTGGCGCTGGGCGCCGGGCTGACGTTCTCTTTGTCCCACTTCATGGTCCGGCTCGGACTGGACGCCTCGAACCCGAGAACGGCGGTCACCATCAACGTAACGGTCAACGCCCTGGGGCTTTGCGCGCTGGCGGGCCTGTTCGCGCCGATCCGTCCGATTTGGTCTCTTTCCGCCTGGCCGTTCGTCGTGGCGGGGCTGTTTGCGCCCAGCCTGGCGAGAATCTTTCTGTACCGGGGCTACCGCCACATGGGCCTGGCCCGGTCGTCGGTTCTGGTCGGCGCGACGCCCCTGTTTTCCGTCATCACGGCGATCCTCTTTCTGGGGGAGCGGCCCTCGTCGCTCGTTCTCCTCGGGACGCTGTTCATCATCATCGGCATCGGGACAATGAGCTACACCCGGACCGGCGGCGGGACCTGGACCACCTGGACGATATTCCTGCCTTTGGCCGCGGCGCTCTGTTTCGGCCTCCGGGACATCTTCACCAAGCTCGGTCTCGGGCTGATCCCGATCCCCGTCTCGGGCGCGGCGCTGACGGCCGCGACGGCCACGTTGGCTCTTTATCGGCTCGGGCGTCCTGCTGGTCGCGGCCTATCTGCTGGTGTTTTTCGCCCTGAATTCGGGCAATGTGATCTTGGTGTCCCCGCTGGTCAACATTCATCCCCTGTATTCCGTGGGCTTGAGCTATTTGTTCCTTCAATCCTCCGAGAACGTGACGGGGAAGGTGGTCGGAGGGGGCGTCCTGGTCGTGGCGGGCGCAATGGGCGTTCTCCTGGGATGAAGGGTCAGTCGATTCTCCCTCGAAACGGGTTGGATTTTCCGTCGAGGTGGGTTTTAATCCTATTGTGCGCCGCTCGCGGATTCCGGGAAAGCGTTCAGAACCGTTTGGCGCTCCAGACTGTCATATAGGATGAGATGAAGGGTATGCCGTCCTTCGAAACACCGCCGACCCGCCAAGCCGATCCGGATTGGCCGCTGGTCCAGCGGTTTCAAAGCGGGGACGAAGAGGCGTTCCATGAGTTGTTTGTCCGGTTCCAGCGATCGGTGTTCAATCTGGCCGTCCGGGTGCTGGGGAACCGGGAGGATGCCGAGGACGCGTGTCAGGAGGTGTTTATTTCCATCCGCCGGTCGCTGCCGAAGTTTCGCGGCGAATCCCGTCTGTCCACGTGGGTTTACCGGGTCGCCGTCAATCACGCGCTCAACCGGCTGAAAACCCTGCGCCGAAGGGGCGAGAACGAGGTGCTCCGTGAAGATGGGGTGGAAGAATCGGCCAACCCCGGTCCGCACATGTCCGGTTCCGGGGAGAAATCACCCGAACATCTCGCTGAAAACCGCGAACTCCTGCGGATTGTGGAGCGAAAGATGGAAAGGTTGGACCCGGAGCTCCGCGTGATCCTGGTCCTCCGGGACATTCAGGGCCTGGCTTACGAGGAGATGAGCCGGGTTTTGGACGTCCCCGAAGGAACCATCAAGTCCAGGCTCCATAGAGCCCGGAACGAGTTGAAAAAACAGTTGGCGCCCTATTTGGGCTGAGCGTTTCCCCGGGTCATGCCGGCCGTCGAAGCATGACGCAAAGGGATAAGGATTCCATGAGCGCCTTGAATCAAGAACCATTGGGCGAGCGGCTGTCGGCCTATCTCGAGGGCGACCTCGGCGAGGCCGATCGGGCGAAGGTGAATGAGCTTCTCCGCACGAATGAAAACGCCCGCAAAGAGCTGGAAGCCCTGCGCGAGACGGTGAGTCTGCTCGGGAAGATGGAGGAGCTGGACCCCTCGGTCTCTTTGTGGAGCGCGGTCTCCCGGCGAATCGACGGTGAGGCGCCGGCCGGCGCGGCCGAGGGCGGGGACTGGCGGCGATGGGTCCGCCGGTTCTTCCAGCCTGTCGCCGTCACCCTCCCCGTGGGCGCGGCGGTCGCCGCGGCGCTGATCTTCTTCGTTGTTTCCGGGATGCGGGAGCGGGAGGAGACCCGGATCCTCACGGCGCGGGTCAAAGGCCTCGAGGCCGGACTCGCCAGGGAAAGCGCCCTTCGCGAGCGTTTGGACGCCGACCGGGTGAAACGGATTCAGGCCGCCCTGAACCTTCGAAATCGGGAGTCGGACGCCCTCTCCCTTCTCGTCTCGGAGCAGTTGCACACCCTGGCCGAAACGCGGGCGGCGCTCAAGCGGGAGCGCGAAGGCGGGTCCGCCGGGGCGGAGCGCCCGTTGTCCCGGGCGAAGGCCGCGCCGCCGTTCAAATCGTCCGCGGCGGTTCAGGTCCCCCCCGTTGCTTTGAATGTCACCTTCCCCCCGGCGTTGGAGGCGGGGGTGCTGGGTGAGGTCCTCGCCGCGGAAGGAAAGCCCTGGAGCGCCGCCCCCGGGGCCGGGCCGGAGGCCGCCTGGTGGATGAGCGTCGGCCCTGAAGGCCGGGGTCTTTACGTCCTCTCCGGTGAAAAACTCCCGTCCCTCATCCGGCGTCTTCAAGTCTTTCGAGGCGTTGTGCTCAGAAGCGGCGCGGAATCCAAGGCTGCGATGAAAGGCCGTGTGCTGATCCGGGTCGAGATCTCGAAGGCGCCCGCCCCTCCATGATCGGTGTTTTCCCTAAGCGCTTTTTTGGTCGGTCCATTGTCTCATATGTCTTGAACCCATACACCCGGTTGTTTTTTGATCGCGATTGTGTGAAAATCCGCTCTCTCATTCATTTTCGAACTCTTTGACACTATCCGGGGACTCAAGCGATAGGGGGGGGTGTCAATGCCCTCGATGGACGGCTCCTTATTCGGGCTTCTGGAGCGGATTGTCACCCAGAGCAGCCGCCTTTTGAACGCCGACAGGGCCGCGATTTACGTCTACGACCCCGGCGAAGACACCTTCCGATGCGAGGTGTCCGTCGGGCTCTCGCGGGATTATCTCGACACAATTGCCAAAAAATGAAAGGAACTGCCCCTCAGCCGTCATCTTGAGGAGCCGGTGATCTTTTTCGCGTCCGCCGCAAGGACGGATCCGAAATTAAAACCCGCGAGGGCCGCGCTCAAAGCCGAAGGCATCCAATCCCTCGTCGGGTTTCCGCTTTTTTCCGGCGATAGGGTCCAAGGGCGTCTGATGCTCTATTTCAATGAAGTCCGGGAAATTTCGGAAGAGGAAAAATCCGCCATCCGGCCGTTCGCCGACCTGGCCGGCATCGCCATCGAGAACGGCCGTCTCTATGCCGGAGAAAGAGAGTCCTCCCGGCGGCTGAACAGGCTTCACGATCTGACGCTTCAGGTTTCCTCGAGCCTTGATTTGTCCGAGGTCTTGGACGCCGTCGCGAAGGCGACGGTGGACCTTCTGGGGGGCCTCTACTCGGAGATCTTTCTCCTTGAGAATGAAACCGACTCGCTGCGATGACGCGCCTTCCACGGGGCCATCCCCCTCCCCCCCGGATCCACCGGCGCTCCCCCCCTTCTGAAGCGGGGGGTCGGGCTTGGGGGATGGGTCGTCCGGCATGGGGAGGCCGCCATCGTCCCGGATGTTCATAACGACCCCCGCTGGATAGAGCCCGAATGGGCCAAAGCGCAAGACGTACACTCCTATCTCTGCGTTCCGCTCCTTGTCTCCGGGGAAGCCCGGGGATTTGTCGGGTGCTTTGTGCAAAAGCCGGACTACTTCACCTAATCCGACCTCCGCCTCCTCGAATCGCTGGCCGGCCACGCCGCGGTCGCCATTGAAAAGGCCGGGCTTTACCAGACGGCTCAAGAGAATTACCGCGATCTCGTCGCGCTGGACGAGTCGTCGCAAACGATCACCTCTTCGCTGGACCTGGACAAGGTTCTTTCCTCTATCCTTCAAGCGGGAAAAAGGCTGACGGACGCCTCATTTGTCGAGGTTTGGCTTCGAGAACCCGAGAGGAACCAGGTGCTCTGCCGCGCCGGGATTAATCCATCAGGCGCGCCTGCCGCCGGAGAAGTGATTTTCGAGGACGAGAAGGGCATCATGCGAGACGTGATCGAAAGCGGGGAGCGGATCTATCTGCGCGAGGCCGTGAAGGACCCCAAATGGGTGGATCTCGAAATAGACCGGGACGACCCTATCGGCTCCTACCTGGGAATTCCCATGCGCTTCCAGGGACGGGTCATCGGCGCCCTCACCTGCATCACCCCGACGCCCCGGGAATTTTCCGAGGCGACCCTCAACGCCATGTCGAGTCTGGCCGCTCACGCGGCCATCGCCATCGAAAACTCGCGGTTGCTGACGGAGGCCCGGGGGCGGGCGACGACGCTTGAAGTCCTGGACGAGATCTCCAGGGCCATCAACGCCACCCTGGACCTGGACGAGCTGTTCCAAATCACCGCCCGGCAGGTCAAGCGGGTGGTTCCCTGTGATCGGGCCAGCCTGTTCATCCTGGACGCGGACAAGCGGGAGATCTCGCAAATCTCATCCGTAGACGACGTCAAGAAAAGACAGCTCCGGGTGTCGCCCGCGAACCTGGAAGGGACCCGCTTCGAAGAGATCCTGCGAACCCTGGAACCCATCTACATTCCCGATACACGCGAGGACCCCCATCCCAGAAGCCGGGTCCTGGAGGCGGAGGGCCTCCGGTCCATCATGAACACACCGATTGTCATCCAGAGAGAGTGCGTCGGGTTTTTGAACGTTGCGGCTGAAGCGGTGGACGCCTTCGGGGACGAACACATTCAGCTTTTGCGCTGGGTGGCCGATCACTTGGGCGCCGCGATCCGGAATGCGGAGCTTTTCGCCAGGGTCCGCGAGACCGGCGAGCGCCTGGACAGGTTCGTCCGAAGCGCCGCCGACGGGATCATCACGGTGGATTTGGACGGGCGAATCACTTCATGGAACCCTGGTGCGAAAACCATTTACGGCTACTCCGAAGAAGAGTTGCTCGGAGAGCACATCACCCGGATCTGTCCGGGGGGGGAGAGGGAGTTCAAAGGGCTTTGGCGGCGGCTCATGGCCGGGGAATCGGTCACGCCCTTTGAGGTCGTTCGACGAAGAAAGGACGGGACTCCGGTCGATGTCTCCATTACAGCGTCCGCCATCAAAGACCCAAGGGGAAGAATAGCCGGAATCAGTGGGATCCACCGCGACATCACCGAGCGGAAACGGGCCGAGCTTGCGCTTGAAAGATTTCGGACGATTCTCGATCAGACAGGTGAAGCATTCTACATCATAGATGCGGAAACCGGTGATTTCGTGGATGTGAACGACACCGCGTGCCGCATGCTGGGATACTCACGCGACGAACTGCTCGTTCGCGGAGCCAAAGATATTGAGGTGGCCCACAAAATTCAAACCCCTGAACAGTGGCAAGCCCATGTTCGGCGCCTTAGAGAAACGGGCAAGACACTGATCATGGAAGAAAATGTTCACCGCCGCAAAGACGGAACTTCTCTCCCCGTTGAGGTGTCGGTTTCTCTTCAGACCTTCGAAAACCGCGATTACGCGGTGGCCGTGGTCCGCGACATCACCGAGCGCAAACGGTCGGAAGAGGCCCTGAAGCTCACACAATTTTCCATCGAGCGGGCGGGGGACGCCACTTGCTGGATCGGGCCGGACGGCCGGTTCCTTTATGTCAATGAAGCGGCGTGCAACCACCTGGGATATTCCCGGGAGGAATTGCTCTCCATGCGGGTGCCGGATATCGATCCGGGGGCTTCCGGGAGAACCTTCCCGGACAACTGGGAGAGGGTCAAGCGTAAGGGTTTCATGACGTTTGAAACGTTTCACCTGACGAAGGACGGAAGACTCCTCTCGGTCGAGATATCCGCCAATTACCTGGAATTCGCGGGCAAGGAATACATCTTCAGCTTCGTCCGGGACATCACCGACCGCAAGCAGGCCGACGAGGCGCTTCAAGACCTCAACCGGGAGTTGGGGGAAAAGAACAAGGAGCTGGAAACCATCGTCCACGTCGCGTCCCATGACTTGCGCTCCCCGCTGGTCACCATTCAAGGCTACGGCGAAGAGCTGGCCGAGACTTGCCAAGCCCTACAGTCCACGCTTAACGGGATGGGCGTGGATGGGGCCGTCAAAAAGGAGCTCCTTTCGGCGCTCGAGGAAAAGATCCCCGAGTTCCTCCACCATATTCAATCCGGCGCGAGTCGGATTGACTCCCTGCTCAGGGGCCTGTTGCGGGTGTCCAGGCTGGGAAAAGCCACCGTCAGCGTGGACCGTCTCGATATGAACGCGATGATGGCCGAAATCGCGGAATCCCTTAACGACCAAATCCATGAAACAGGCGCGGACTTGCGAGTTGAAAACCTGCCGCCTTGTCGGGGCGATACCACCCCGATCACACAGGTTTTTTCCAACCTTGTGGATAACGCCCTGAAATACCGGGACCCTTCGCGGCCCCCCGTCATCGACATATCGGCCCGGGAAGAGGAGGGAAGCTCCGTCTATTGCGTGAAAGACAACGGCATCGGAGTCCGCCCCGACCTCTCGGAGAGGATTTTTCACCGGCTGAAGAAATCCGACGTGCAGGGGGAGGGCCTTGGCCTGACAATTGCACGTCAGATCGTTGCCCGGCATAATGGGAAAATCTGGGGTGAATCGGACCCCGGTGAAGGCAACGCTTTCTACGTCATTTTACCTGGGGGGGATAAATCGAAGCATGACACAAATGAAGACTGATTGTGTAATCCTGATTGTGGAAGATGAGCCGGCGCACCGGGATTTAATCGAGCGCAACCTGAGACGGGCCGGGTTGGAAAACGAAATCCAGGCCTTCGGGGACGGCGAAGAGGCCCTGGTGTTTCTCCTTCGGAACGCGGAGGGGATCAATCGCGAGCCGGGGAGCTCATACCAGATGTTATTGGACATCGGCCTTCCCGGGATGAGCGACATCGAAACCCTTAAGGAAATCAAGAACAAGGAAGAGCTCAAAAAGCTGCCGGTGACGATGCTGACGACGACCGATGATCCAAAAGAAATCAACCTTTATTACAAACTGGGTTGCAGCAACTATCTCGTCAAACCGGTTGAATACGGCAGGCTCGTCGAAATGGTGCAGACCCTCGCCCGATTTTTTTCCTTGGTGGAGTCGCCCCAACTCAACGGTGAGGCTTGATGATGGGGCGGGACAATCTCCCGTCCGTGATTCCTCCCATCGACCTCCCATTCTCACCTCCGCGGGAAGTCCTTCTCACGGATAAACGTTTCATCCGGTAAATTTCGCGCACAAATCTCTCAACCCTGGCCGCTTCTCCTTGTCCGCGCCCGACATGTGCCCTATCTTGGAGAAGATGCGGAATGCCTTGAGATCCGTGCGAAGACGAATCCCGTAGAGGTGCGAAATTGAAGAAATTGACGGGCAACGAGATTCGGGAACGGTTCCTGGAATATTTCGGGCGGAACGGCCACCGAAGGGTGAAGAGCGCCTCGCTCGTGCCCGCCGGGGACCCGACCCTGATGTTCACAAACGCCGGGATGGTCCAGTTCAAGAACGTTTTCACCGGCGAAGAGAAGCGGGACTTCTCCCGCGCGGCGTCTTCGCAGAAATGCATGCGGGTCAGCGGCAAGCACAACGACCTCGAGCAGGTGGGCTGCACGGCCCGGCACCACACGTTCTTCGAGATGCTGGGCAACTTCTCCTTCGGCGACTACTTCAAGGAAGACGCCATCCGCTTCGGCTGGGAGTTCCTGGTGGACGTGATGGGCCTGCCGGCCGACCGGATGTGGGTCTCCGTTTTCCATGAAGACGATGAGGCCCGCCGAATCTGGGCGGAGGAAGTGGGCGTCCCGGAGGCGCGCATCCTTCGGATGGGCGAAAAAGACAATTTCTGGTCCATGGGGGACACGGGGCCGTGCGGGCCCTGCTCGGAGATGATCTTCCAGCTTCGCCCCCGCGAGAATTCCGATGCCCCGCCGACGGAGGCGGAGCTGGACGGCGACGGCTTCCTGGAAATCTGGAACCACGTCTTCATGCAGTTCGATCAGGCGGCGGACGGGACGCGCGCGCCCCTGCCGAAGCCCAGCATCGACACCGGAATGGGCCTGGAGCGCCTGGCCTCCGTCGTTCAGGGACAGGCCAGCAACTTCCACACAGACCTGCTCTTTCCCATCATCCGGTTCACGGAAGAGCGGACCGACGTCCGGTATGACCTGGACGGGGACTTCTATTCCCGGACGAACATGGGCTTCCGGGTCATCGCCGACCACGCCCGGGCCGTCGCGTTTCTGATCGGCGACGGCGTCATGCCTTCCAACGAAGGGCGGGGTTACGTCCTCCGCCGCATCCTGCGCCGGGGCGCGCGCCACGGCCGGATGCTGGGGGTCGAAAGGCCATTCCTGTACGAAGCGGTGGGATCGGTCGCCGAGATCATGAAAGACGCCTACCCGGAGCAGGGCGAGAGCCTGACGTACATCTCCCGGGTGACCCTGGCGGAGGAGGAGCGGTTCGCCCACACCTTGAGCCAGGGACTGCCCATCCTCGCCGACCTGATCGCCGGGGCCAAGGAGAAAGGCGGCGGCGTGATCGACGGCGAGGCGGTCTTTCGGCTCTACGACACCCACGGGTTTCCCGTGGACCTGGTGGACGACGCCGCGAACGAGGAGGGGCTGCGGATCGACCGGCCGGCGTTCGAGGCGGCGATGGAGGGACAGCGCAATCGCGCCCGGGCCTCCTGGAAGGGGTTTGCTGAGACCGCCGCCGCGCCGGCCCATCTGGCGCTGGCCGATGAGTTCCCGGCATCGGAGTTCGTCGGCTACGACCGGCTCACCGAGAGCGGAAAGGTCCTCGCCGTCTTAAAGGACGGCAATCGCGCGGAAGCGGCGGAGGAGGAAGACCGCGTCGAGGTCCTCCTGGACCGGACGCCCTTTTATGCGGAATCCGGCGGGCAGCTCGGAGACCGCGGCGTCCTGGAGAACGAGGGCCTGCGTTTCGACGTCGACGACTGCCGGGCCCCCGTCCCCGGGTGTCGCCTGCTCTCGGGCGTTGTCCGGCGCGGAACCCTGCGCGTCGGGGATGAGGTCGAGGCCCGGGTGGACCCCCGGCGGCGGGACGACACCCAGCTCAACCACACCGCCACCCACCTCCTGCACGCCGTGTTGCGCGAGGTCCTGGGGGACCACGTGAAGCAGGCCGGCTCGCTCGTCGCCCCCGACAGGCTCCGGTTCGACTACACCCACTTCTCGGCCATGACGCCGAGGGAGCGCGAGCGCGTCGAGGAGATCGTCAACACCCACATCCGGGCCAACGCCCCGGTGCGGTGGGATGAGATGCCCATCGAGGAGGCCCTCGCCCAGGGGGCGATGGCGCTGTTCGGCGAGAAGTACGGGGACGTCGTCCGGCTGGTGTCTGTGGAGTCCATCAGCAAGGAGCTTTGCGGGGGAACGCACGCCTCGGCGTCCGGGGACATCGGCCTGTTCAAGATCCTCCACGAGGGCAGCGTGTCCGCGGGCGTCCGGCGGATCGAGGCCGTCACGGGGCCCGGGGCCCTCGCCCATGTCCGGAATGAAGAAGACGAGCTGGCCCGTGTGGGCGGGATCCTCAAAGCCCCTCCGCTTCAGGCGGCCGAGAATGTCGAGAGGCTCCTGGAGGAGCAGAAGAGACTGGAAAGAGAACTTCAAACACTCCGGCGGCGGATGGCGCGCGAGGAGACCCAGGACCTGCTGTCGAAGGCCCGGGACATCGGCGGCGCCCGCACGGTCATCGCCCAAGTGGGCGAATCCGATCCCAAGGTCCTCCGGGAGTTGGTGGATACGTTCAAAGGGAAGCTCAAATCAGGGATCGTCGTTCTGGCCGCCGACGCCGATGGCAAAGCCGCCCTCGTTGCGGGGGTGACAAAGGATCTGACGGACCGCTTCCACGCCGGAGAAATCATCAAGGAGGCGGCGCGGGCCGTCGGGGGCAAGGGCGGGGGCCGGCCCGACATGGCCCAGGCGGGCGGCAAGGACGTCACCAAGCTCGACGCCGCGCTGAAGAAGGCCGTCGAGGTCATCGAGCGCGCGGCGGGGGTTCAAGGGTGAACCGTGGTTGGCGGCTCCTCCGGCGAAATGGACGCCGGCCCCGAACTCTGCAAGCGACCAATCCGGGTCCGGGCGAAGAGACGTTGGGCTTTGTCGGAAATCCTCCCGCAAGAAGGCGATGAAGCGGGCCGCCCCGGATTGGAGCGGCGCGAGATCCGAAAAGAGACGGACCGGCTCGCGCGCCTGGCCGGGGAAGGGGCGGCGGCCTTCTCCAAGCGGGAGGATGAGGTGTCGCGAAAGCGGCTCCGGTGGTGGGAGGCCAACCGGGAGAGGCTGGCCGGTCAGGACGCGGAGCGGCTCCCGGTCCTGGACCGGGCCTACCGGATCTTTTACATCGAGTACCTGGGCCTGGACCCCGAAGAGGTTCCCATCGTCGAGCGCTCGGACCGCAAGCTGGTCATCCGGTCCTACAACTTTTGCCCCGTCCACCACGCGTGCGCCGACCTGGGGCTGGACACCCGGCATGTCTGCAAGGCCGTCTACGAGCGGCCGGTGAACGATCTCCTCGGACGGATCCACCCGGGCCTGCGGTTTCGGCGCAATTACCGGGCCATTCGGCCCCACGCCCCGTATTGCGAAGAGATCATCGAGCTGGTTTGAGCGCGGGGGCCTTCCTGGAGGGAGTTTTCATCCGTGGACGTAATCGACAAGCCCCTCGCGGTCGAGATCGAGATCGAGCGGGAGAAGGCCGCGGCGCTCGGCCGGACGGGAAGGAAGCTGCGCACCGCTGTCGAGCGGCTCCGGGAGTTGGAGTCCGCGTGGACGGAAGCCCCGGAAACGCTTCTTCAATTCAGGGATTACCGCCGCGCGGTAAAACGGGCGCACCGCTGTCGGCATCACCTGATTGTTCAGCGGGAAGCCGTCGGGCTCAAAACCCATGGCGACGTGGACCGTCTGTTTCCGATTCCCTGCCTATGAAGACCTGATAATCCAAGGAAGATGAATTGAGGCTTTACGGTTGGATCGGCCTCGCCATCCTCGTTTCGGCCGAGGCCCTTCTGTTCGCGGGCGATCCCGTGATCGCCGCCAACATGACGCCCGTGGTTTGGACGGGATACATCCTTCTGGTCGACGCCGTTGTCTTCCGGATCAAAGGGAGCTCCTGGCTGACGACGCGCAGAAGCGAATTCTGGCGTCTGATTCCCATCTCGATCATCTCGTGGCTCATTTACGAGTTTTACAATCACGGGATGCAGGGCTGGCACTACATCGGGCTGCCGGAGAATCTCTGGGTGCGGGGATTCGGTTACTTCTGGGCGTTCGGCACGATTTTCCCCGGCCTCTTCGTAACGGCGGACCTGTTGCTGGCCCTCCGGTGGTTCCGGCGCTGCCGGGGGAAGGCGCGGCCCTGGTCGCCGGCGGCCCTGCGCGTCCTCTTCACGTTCGGATTCGTCTGTCTGGCGGTCCCGCTGGTATATCCGTCCGGCTATCTTTGGGCGCTCGTTTGGATGGGGACGGTTCTCTTCCTCGGGCCGATCAACCTGGCCTACGCGCCGGACAGCCTGTTCCGGGACTTCGCCGAGGGCGATTACGAGCGCATGGCGGCGCTTTTCGTAGGCGGACTGATCTGCGGGTTCCTGTGGGAGTTCTGGAACTTCTGGGCGACGGCCAAATGGTATTACACCGTCCCGATCCTCTCGGACGTGAAGGTCTTCGAGATGCCGATCGTGGGATTCCTCGGCTTCCCCCCCTTCGCCCTGGAATGCTTCGCGATGTATCAGACGGCGAGGGTGGTCCTGAAATTTTAGGATCTGAAGGATGGTTTGCCGGGCTCGCATAGACTGCGGTAGAAAGATTGGGGGTGGGTCTGGGCGGCTTTGGCAACGATCTTGCGTGTCCTGGACATTGCGAATGATGGCCGAAGGCATGTCGTGAGACGCCGATCTGCCGGGGCCGTATGCTGCAACGTCGGTCCGTTGGTTGACGAGGAAAACACCATGTCCCGGGATATGGCGCTCAGCACACTTCAATCCACCAACGCGACTGCCATCCGGACCCACGTGCGACATGCCCTGATCATCGTGGCCACCCTGGCGGTTTCAATCGGGACCTACTGGCTCGCCCGGAACTCCATGAACGAGATGGCCGCCCGGTCGCTCGCGATTTTCGTCATTGCGTCGGGTTTCTGGGCTACTGCGGTTTTGCCGCTGTTCGCCACCGCGTTCGTGGTCATTGGCCTGGAGGTCCTGTTATTGGCGAGCTATGGCGGCCTGGCCGACCAATTGATGGCTGGGTCTGGCCGTGAAACAATCGCCCCAGGTGAAGCCAGTGGGCGCCAGCACCTTCCTGAATCCGTTCGCCAAGGACATCATCATCTTATTCATGGGCGGGTTCCTGCTCTCCAGGGCGATCACCAAGCACGGCATCGACAAGGCGATTGCCGGCAAGGTGCTTCGGCCATTTACACGCTCACCCCTTCTGTTGATCTACGGGTTGCTGGGTATCAGTGCGTTTTTCAGCATGTGGATGAGCAACACCGCCACGGCGGCCATGATGATTGCGATAACCGGTCCCCTGCTGAAAAAGCTGCCTGAAGGGGACCGGTTCCACAAGGCCATCGTCCTTGCGGTGCCGTTCGGAGCGAATATCGGGGGAATCGGCACTCCCATTGGAACGCCAC
>JASLXW010000569.1 GCA_030740135.1 Nitrospinota bacterium | reverse complement strand
GGCGCCGCCGTCCGGCATGGCGTCGCGGGCGTTGATCGCCAGGTTCGTGATGATCTGATGGATCTGCGTCGGGTCGGCGTGCACCGGGTAGGTCGCGGCCCCGGCCACGTCGATGGTCACCTCGATGTCGTCGTGCTCCCGGCTGTTTTTGTCGATGGCCGTGCCCGCGGGATCGATCCCCGCTTCCCGAAGATGGTGATAAACCGATGCGTCCAGGTACACGATGGGCATGGAGAAAACCTCGTCTCAGGCGTGAATCTCAATGGTCACGTGTTCGTCGACCCGGGCGTCCAGCAATTCGGCGGCGTTGCCCGAGGGGACGAACACCTCCAGAAGACCCCAGGAATTGAACAAGGCGCCACTCTTTTCCTCAGCGTCCTCGCGCGCGGCCCCCGCCTCCTCATAATACCGGACCCACCCGGCCACCGCCCGGTTTTTCAAAATGACCCGCGCGCCGACACCGAAGCCGGCGGTCCAGGCCTTATCGAACAGGGCGCGGCCCACGTTCGTGATGAGGTTGCCGAACCGGTCGATGTGAACGATGACCCCGTGAATCCGCGTTCGGTTTTCCTCCTCCTCCACCTCGATCAGGGGAACGGGAAACGGGAGCCGGACCGCGTCCGGGACCTCCGGGCCGGCGTCGGCCGGGGCCGCGCCCGAGGCCAGGCGCGCCGCCGCGGGAACGAAGACGTCCCGGCCGTGAAACGTCGCCGACGGCTCTTCCAGGAACCAGCCGCGGTTGGCCAGCTCGCGGACCCTCGCCCCTTCCCGGTCCAGGGCAAAAGTCAAAAGCCCGTTGTCCGGCCCGAGGAAGAGGTTGTCTTTCGCGTCCTGAACGAGGATGGCCCGGCGATCGCTTCCGACCCCGGGGTCCACGACGGCCACGTGTATCGTCCCGTCGGGAAAATACGGACAGGCCGCGCCCAGGATCAGCCCGCCCGCCCGGATGTCCTGCGGGGGAACGTCATGCGTGATGTCGATCAGGGTGATTTCGGGAAAGATCCCCAGCGCAACCCCTTTCATCGCCCCCACGAACCCGTCGGCCAGACCGAAGTCCGTGGTCAAGGTCACGACGGGAGGGCTCATACCGCAACGGGGCGCCTCAAGGCCGTCCCCACAACGTGCTTTTCGTCCACCCGCTCGACGCGAACCCGGACCAAGGTGTTCATCCAGGCCGCCGGTCCCGCCGTCAGGACTTTGATGTAGTTCTCCGACAGACCCTGAAGGAGACCGGTCTCCTTATGGCGGCTGTGCTCGAGCAGGACCTCGACCTCTTTCCCCAGGTGGTCTTCGAAGAACGCCCGGCGCTTCTTCAACCCCAGCGCGCGCAGGCGCGAGACCCGCTCCTTTCGGGCCTCGGCCGATACGCACGTTTCCATCCCCGTCGCGCGCGTGCTCCTGCGGGGCGAGTAAGGGAAGACGTGAAGGTACGTAATGGGCGCCTTCTCAATCAGGGCGTACGTGCGCCGGAAGGCGTCTTCGGTCTCGGTGGGAAACCCGGCGATCACGTCCGCGCCGATCCCGGCGGACGGAAAGGCCCGCTTGAGCGCCCGGAGCCGCTCGACGTAATGGGCCGCCTCGTAAGGCCGGCGCATGGCCTTCAAAACAGCGTCGTCCCCGCTCTGAAGGGGAATATGAAAATGCGGGCAGACGCATCGGGTCTCGGCGCACGCCTCGATCAGGGCGTCCGGGATCTCCCAGGGATTGAGAGAGCTGATCCGCAGCCGGTCCAGCCCGGGGATCTCCCCCAGCCGCCGGACGAGGTGAGCCAGATCGGTCGCGGGCGCCAGGTCCCAGCCATAGCTGCCCAGGTCCACGCCGGTCAGGACCACCTCCCGGAACCCGTTCGCGATCAGGTCCCGCACCTGCCGGACCGCGCCGTCCGAGGGCAGGCTCCGGCTCGGTCCCCGGGCCAGCGTGATGGCGCAAAACGAGCAGCGAAATCCGCAGCCGTCCTGAACCTTGCTAAATGCGCGGGTGTGATCCGGGAAGTTCCGGATCGTGACCTCGTCGAACTTTTCAACGCGGTCCATCTCCGCGATCTCGACGACCGGGTCGCCCGGAGCGCGTTTCCGAAGGCCGTTGCTTTCCAGGAAAACCTTCAATTGGTCGGCCAACCGAAGCTTCTCTCGGTTTCCGAGGACCAGGTCCACCCCCTGGAGACGGGACGCCTCGTCGGGGTTGGCCTGGGGATAGCACCCCGCCAGGACCACAACCGCCTCCCGGTTCGCGCGGACGGCGCGGCGGGCGAGCTGGCGGGAGCGATGGTCGCTCTTCCCGGTGACGGTGCACGTGTTGATCACATAAACGTCGGCGACGCCCTCGAAGGGGACGACCTGATAAC
>JASLXW010000568.1 GCA_030740135.1 Nitrospinota bacterium | reverse complement strand
CATGATCGCCATGTTCGCCCCGTACCGCGTGGAGCGGCGGCTCATCCAGGTTCGGACCACGCTCCCCGACGTGTACAGGGCGAGCAGAACCGCCGCCAAACCCACAATCAGGAGGGTCAGAAAGAGGGGACCGAGCCGTCCTTCGATCGCGCCCCCGATAATGCCGATCAACAGGAGCAAGACGCCGGCGCCGCCGACGAGCAGTGGAATGCGTACCTTCGTCATGGCTCATCATCCCTTCCAGCGGTGCGAGGCCAATGCCTGAACGGTCAGGAAAAGGCAGAACACGCTAACGTTCAAATAGTAGATCAAGTCCCGCGTGGTGATGAGTCCCCGGGAGAAGTTGTTCACGTGCTCGATGAGCGATGCATGGGACAAAGCGGCACCCAGCTTGGGGCCCAGAATGGACGAAGCGAATCCCAGCACCCAGAAGAACAGCAGCACCCCGAAGGCCAGGATAAACGCGACCAGCTGGTTTTTCGTAACGGCCGACATCAACACCCCGACCGAGATGAACGTCATCCCCAAGAGAAAGATCCCCAGATATCCCGCCAGCACGGGCGCAAGCTCCAGCGTCCCCAGAACAGCGATCAGAATAGGGTACAGGGCGGTCAAGGCGAGCATGACGAGGAAGACCACCACACAGGCCAGGTACTTGCCGAACAGGACTTCCGAGTCCCGGATGGGGTAGGTGTAGAGCAGCTCGAACGTCCCCTGCTTCTTCTCCTCCGCGAAAAGCCTCATGGTCAAGGCCGGGATGATGAACAGCAGGACGATGGTCATGTTCCCGATGAGGGGCGAGAACACCGAGTCCGTGGCGCTCAACTGGCCCGACAAACGGGGGTTCTGAACGGCCTGTACGCTGATGCGGCCGAAAAACGCCATGTTGCTGTAAAACAACCAACCCATCAGAATCAGAAAAATTGTAAGCACCGCGTAGGCGATGGGCGATTGGAAGTAGAGCCTCAGCTCCTTTTTGAAAATGGCCCAGACATTACGCATCGGGGATGCCTTCCTTTATCAACCGAATAGATTCGCGCCAACCGAACCATGGACCGACTCGGGCGTCAGCCCTCTTCCTCCGTCACGAGCTGGACGAAGATGTCCTCCAGCGTCATGGAGACGGGCCGGAGGGTCAATAGCCCCCACCCGCTCCCGCAGACCGCCGCCGCCAGTTCCCGCCGGATGTCCGCGTCGGGGCTGGATTCAACGTCAAAGACCGTTGAATCCGCGCCGGCGCCCGCATGGTCGCGGGCCGCTACGGAAACCACCGCCGGGACCGCTTCCAGCTTCCGCTTCACCTCCGCGGCCGGACCCGCGACCTCGATCTCCACGGTGGATTTCTTCTCCAGCTGCCGCGTGAGGTTCTCGGGCGTGTCCTGGGTGATGATCCGGCCCTTATTGATGATGACCACCCGGGAGCAGGTCATGCTGACCTCGGGCAGGATGTGCGTGCAGAGGATGATCGTCCGGTTACCGGCGAGGTCGCGGATGAGGTCCCGCATCTCGATGATCTGCCTCGGGTCCAGGCCGGTCGTGGGCTCGTCCAGTATGAGCACCTCCGGGTCGTTGAGCAGGGCCTGCGCCAGACCCACCCGCTGCCGGTAACCTTTGGACAGGTTGCCGGTGATGCGGTCCGCCACCTCCTTGATGCCGCAAAGCGGCATGATCTTATCGATCTGGTCCTTCTTTTTCTTCCTGGGAATCCCCTTCAGGTCGCCCACGAAGTTCAGGTAGTCCCGGACGGTCAGATCAAGGTAAATCGGGACGTTCTCCGGAAGGTAGCCAAGGCGGCGGCGAACCTCCAGGGGCGACTCGAATACGTCGAAACCGCTCACGGCCGCCGTGCCGGCGGTGGCCGGCATGTAACAGGTCAGGATGCGCATGGTGGTGCTCTTGCCGGCGCCGTTCGGACCCAAAAATCCCACGATCTCTCCGGGCTCCACCCCAAAGCTGACGTCCTGAATGCCCGGCACGTGCCCGTAGAACTTCGTCAGATTCTGAACGTCAATCATGCGTCGGCATCCTCCGCTTTCAGTTTGCTTCTACAGGGGCTCGTCTCAACCGAATCAAAAACCGTGGCTGTGGCCATGGCCGCCATG
The DNA here is from genome assembly GCA_030740135.1 of Nitrospinota bacterium. The sequence goes on along the minus strand of JASLXW010000568.1, from coordinate 246 downwards.
GCTGTGGCCCGCGGCTTCTTCCTCTTCCTCTTCGGGCCTCTCGGTGATCAGGAGCTCGGTCGTGAGGAGGACCCCCGCCAGGCTGGCCGCGTTCTGGAGCGCGGAGCGCGTCACCTTGACGGGATCGATCACCCCCGCCTTGGCCAGATCCTCCTGCACCCCGGAGGCCGCGTTGAACCCAACGGCGCCCCGGGCGGCCTCGACGTCATGAAGGATAACGGCGCCGTCGTAACCGCCGTTGTCCGC
>JASLXW010000567.1 GCA_030740135.1 Nitrospinota bacterium | reverse complement strand
GAACGCAATCCGCCGCGGGCGAGGCGTCCATCAGGTTCCCCGCAACCGTCGCGCGGTTCCGGATCGGAGGACCCGCAAAGCTGAGCGCGCACTCACGGAGAACACCCGCCTTCTCGCCGATCAAGTCCGAGCGGAGCAGGTCCTCCACGCTCGCGCGCGCACCCACCTGGATGAGGCCCCCCTCCTCTCGAATGTAGCGAAGCGAGTCGATGTAACTCACGTCCACCACCACGTCCGGAAGCTTCTTCCGGTCACGGATCTCCACCACCAGGTTCGTGCCCCCGGAAAGAACGTGCCAGCCCTCTCCGGCGTCCTTCAAAACCTCGACCGCCTCTTCAACGCTCCCCGGCGCCGTGTAATCGAAATTCTTCATCGCTCAATCCTGTCGGTGTTGGATGGCGTTTCTCCATCCAATCGGGTGACTTTATTCGCAATCGGGAATCTCGCAGCGGATGATACCACAACCATCGCCGCACATCGGACGGCCCCTAGTAATCCCGCTCCAGAAACCTGCCCGTCCCCGGCTTGCCGGTGATTTCCCCGTCCCGGGCGCACACCTGGCCCCGGACCATCGTAAGCTCCGGCCAGCCCCGGACGGTCTTCCCCTCCCAAGGCGTGCAGTCGGAAATGTGGTTCAGGTCGGCGGCGCGAATGGTGACCTCCCGCTCCGGATCGACGATCACCAAGTCCGCGTCCGAACCCGGGGCGATCAGGCCCTTTCGGGGATAGAGCCCGAACGTCCGGGCGGGGGCCGCGGAGATGAGGTCCACCATCTTCTCGGCCGAGATCCGTCCGGCGTTCACGCCGTAGTGGGTCATCACCGGAAGCAGCGTCTCCAGCCCCGCCGACCCGACGATGGCGTCCCAGAAGTTGGGTTTGTGCTTGACGGCGTCCGGGGCGTGATCGGAGCCGACAACGTTGATGTGTCCCGCCTGAACGGCCGCCCAAAGGGCTTCGTTGTCTTCGTGGGTCCGGAGGGGCGGGTTGCACTTCCCCAGCACCCGGTCCGTGTCCTCCGCCGCGAGGGTCAGATAGTGGGGACAGGTCTCCGCGATCAGCCGGACGCCCCGCTTTCGGGCCTCGGCCAGGACGTTGGGCCCCTCTTTGATGGTGATGTGAACGATGTAGAGCGTGGCGCCGGTGATCTGGGCGAAGAAGCAGATCCGCCACATCGCCTCCTCCTCGGTGAAATTGGGGCGCACGTCCCGCCACTGGAAGTCGTCCCGGCCCGAGGCCATGAGATCGTCCTTGATGACGAAGATGGGCTCGATGTTCTCGCAGTGCACGAGGGCGACGACCTTCTCGCCCAGCGCGGCGATGGCCTGAAGCCCCTTCCAGATGGTCCCGTCATCGGTCGGCTCGAGGGGCGGCACGGCCTCGGAGCCCCGATAGGGCATGAAGAACTTGAACGAGGGGACCCCCATCTTCGCGACGGCGGGGATCTCCTCGACGTGCTTCAGCGAAAAGACCACCGCGTGAACGCCGGCGTCGGAAAAGGCGAGGGCCTCCCACTTCTCCTTGCGCCGCCGGACGCCTTCCACGAGGCTGCCCGGCTCGATCATCATGTGCAGGTTCGTCGTCACCCCGCCGGTCACGGCGTTGGACGTGCAGCGGATCCCCTCCTCGAGCGGCCAATCGGGCCAGTCCCAATGACAGTGGGAATCGACGACGCCCGGAACCAGCCACTTGCCGCCCGCGTCGATCACCTCGGCGGCGGACGGCGGATTCGCGTCCGCCCCGCACACCGCAATCTTCTCGCCGGAAATCCCGACCCACCCCTCGAACCGGCTGCGGGCATTGATGACGACGGCGTTCTGGATAACGGTGTCGAGGTTCATTCATTCCTCCCGAATTTCAGCCCGGAGCGCCCGGCGCAATCCCGCCTCGTTCGAGGGCGGCCGGTGTCCGGGTGGTTTGCGGACAAGCAACCTTCTCAAAAATCCGGCGGGGCCTCACATCCTAGCCCCCGGACGATTCAGTCTCCGACGACGCCTCCACGACCGCCGAAACGGCGTCGATGATCCCGGCGTACCCCGTGCACCGGCAGAGGTTTCCCGAGATGGCTGCCCGGATCTCCTCCCGCGTCGGCCGGGGGTTGTCCTTCAGAAACTCCGTCAGGGTCATCAGGAAGCCCGGCGTGCAAAATCCGCACTGGAGACCGTGATGGGTCTTGAAGGATTCCTGGAGGCCGCTCATGGCCTCCGGCGTCCCCAGGTCTTCGACGGTCCGGACCTCCCGGCCGTGGGGCGGGGCGGCGCGCCCCGCGCAGGCACCCGCCCCCCCCCCCCCCCCCCCGCACCGGCCGGGCCCCCCCACCCCCGGCGAGCCCCCCCCCAGCCGCCCCCGCCCGCCCCCC
>JASLXW010000566.1 GCA_030740135.1 Nitrospinota bacterium | reverse complement strand
AACCCGCTCGTTGAACTCCTCCGGGACGGTTTGGGTGCAGGCGTGCCCCCCGCGCTCGAGCAGGGCGAGCTGCGCCCCGGGGATGGCGGCCGCCAGCTCCTCGGAGTAATAGGCGGGCGTCAAATGATCGTCCTTGGCGCACACCACCAGCGTCGGCGTCCGGATTTTGGACAGTTGCGCCGTGCGGTCGAAGGCGACGATGGCGTCGATCCGGCTGAGCGCGACCTCGACCGGCGGGAACCCGGCGAGGCCGGCTGGCGCCCCTTGGGCGAGACGGTCTCCGTTGTCGCGGATCCACCAGTTCGGATATAGGAAAAGCGGCGCCGCGTGCTGGTAGGCGGCGGGGCCGCTCTTGCGCAGAAGCTCGCCGCGCACGTCGAAGCAGCGGGTGAAGAAGGCGTCCGCCTTGGTCCAGCTGCTTACGATGACCAGGCCGCGCAGACGCTCCGAGTGCTCGATGGCGATGATTTGCCCGATTGCGCCGCCGGTCGAGTGCCCCACCAGATGGGCCCGCTCGATGTCGAGCGCGTCCATCAGCCCGAGGACGTCGGCGGTCATCTGCTCCACCGAGTATTCCATGATGGGGCGGTCGCTCTGCCCTGTGCCGCGGTGGTCGTGAATGATGACCCGGTGGCGCTCCGAAAACGGTCCAATCTGGGGCTGCCAGTACGCGCCTTCCCCGCCCAGCCCGGGGACGAGGAGGACGGGGTCTCCCTCTCCGATGCTCTCGTAATAGAGGTTGACCTCTCCGGCCTTGATCTTCGGCATCGGTGAGCTTCTCCTATTGCCCGTTCGCCGGCCCATCGGCGGTCTTCGGGAAAACGCCCGGACGGACAGTCGCGGGCGGTCCTGCGCCCTTGTCAAGATCATGGAGCGGGGGCGCCGTAAGCCGCGCCCCCGCGTTGTTTTCAATCCGAACCGCCCCCATCGGGGATGGAGGCGATCTCTATTGCGCCGTCTTTTTGGTCGCGTCCACCAACAGGTCGTAGACCTTCTTGACAGAAGGATTGTTTTTGAGAACCTGGCCGCCGACGGCGGAGAACTTCTTCAGCATCTCCTTGCGTTCCGCGTCGGGAAGATAGTTGAAGCGGCCTCCATTATCCCTCCAGATCTGGAAGTTCTTGGCGACGAACGCCTTTCCCCATTTGAACAGCTCGGGTTGGACGGCCTTGCCTTCCTCCATGATGATCCGTTGCAGGTCCGGGGGCAGCTTGTCGTACCAAAGCTGGCTGACCATCCCGATGCTTGTGATCATCCCGTCGTCCGTCACGGTGATGTCCTTGATGATGTCGTAGTACTTGAAGGTGGTGAAGATGGAGACGGCTGTGCGGACCGCGTCGATGGCGCCGCGTTGAAGGGCAGGCAGGACCTCCATCAAAGGCATGGGCGCGGGCGCCGCTCCGAGCATTTTGATCGGGATGGTCTGCATGGGAGAAGCGAAGACGCGGATTTTTAGTCCTTTGAAATCCGCAAGCTTCTTCACCGGCTTTCGCGTCCCGTAGGTCGTTGGCGCAAAGACGATAAGGCTGACGCCCCGCATCCCCTTGCGTTCACCGAGAGAGAGAAACGTTTTCCGGAACTTGGGTTCGCTGACGGTCCGCACCGCGTGGTCGAAGTCCTTGAAAAGCCCCGGCGCGGCGAGCACCTGAAAGCGTGGGTCCACCCCGACGATGAACGCGGGAGGCGCGATCCAGCACTCCAGCGTTCCCAATTGGACCGACTCGATCAACCGCGTGACGTTGCCCAGCTGGCCGCCCGGATAGAGCTTCGTTGTAATCCGGCCGCCCGAGCGCCGGACCACCCGGTCGGAAAAACGCTTGGCCCACTCCACCTGAACGTCGTTCAGCGTGGCGATGCCGCACTTCATGTGGAACTTCTTCTTCGCGGCGGAGGCCGGACGGACGTGGACGCCCGCCCAAGTCATCGACAGCAGCAAGAGTGCACAAAGGCCGGCGCACATGGGTGAAATGAATCTGTTCATGGTTTCCCTCCTGGTTTAATGGCCTCACGGCCATGACGCATTGCGGCGGCTACTTGATGAACCTTGTCAGGTAAAGCGAAATCTCCGGGATGAAGGTGATCAAGGCCAGCGCAATGACTTGCAACCCGACGAAAGGCATCACGCCGGGGACGATCCGGACGGCAGGCACCTTGAACAAAGACTGGCTGACAAAAATGTTGAGTCCGAAGGGCGGGGTGAACATCCCCAGGGCCAGGTTCACCGCCATGATGATTCCGAAGTGAATGAGGTCCACGCCGAGCGATTTCACGATGGGGAGGAGGAGCGGTGTCAGGACCAGGATGGCCGATGTGGGGTCGATCAGCGCCCCGACGATGATCAGAAATATGTTGATGATGACAA
>JASLXW010000565.1 GCA_030740135.1 Nitrospinota bacterium | reverse complement strand
CAGGTAGCCGAGCCCCCTGTCCGCGCCCACGAACTCGCCCACGATCGCCCCGATGACCGACAGCGTGATGGAGACCTTGAGGCCGCTGAACAGGTGCGGCAGCGACGTCGGCACCCGCGCCTTCATGAAGACCTGGAGCTTCGAGGCCGACATCGAATGGACAAGCTCGAGCATCTCGCGCTCGACGGACTTGAGACCCGTGACCATCGAGATCACGATCGGAAAGAAACAAATCAAGAAGGCCACCACAACTTTGGGCATGATGCCGAAGCCGAACCACAGCAGAAAGAGCGGCGCGATGGCCACCTTGGGCATGGTCTGGGAAAAGATCAACAGAGGCATCAGGGCGCGCCCGATGGGCTCCGACCAAACGATCAACAGGGCGCAAGGCACGCCGATGGCGACCCCCAGCAGGAACCCCGCCACGGCTTCATACGTCGTCACCCACCCGTGCTTGAGCATTAGGTGGGATTGATTGTAGAGCTCTACGAGGATTTGCTCGGGCGGGGGAAGGACGTAGTTCGGTATTTTCAGAAGGTGGATGAGAGCGTACCACGCCGCGAAACCGACAACGACCGCCAGCAGGGGATAAAAAATCCCCCTGGATTTCCAGCGGCCGGCGGCGGCGCGGCCGAGCCTCGCGAGGTCCTCCTGAAGGTCCGGAGGCCCCGCCGCACCCGGCCGTCCGGTGGGAATGTGGGCCATTTTCTCAGCCTTTCACCTTCAGTTTGTCTTTCCCGGGGCGGAGAAGCGCGCCCGGCGGCGACGCGCCCGCCAGGGGATCGGGAAAGGCTGTTTGCAAGGATTATCATGGGGACGTGAAAGAAGGCCCCCAAGGTCTTCGCCGCCGAAAAAGTGCGGCCCGTCTTTACAAACGGCCTAACGCATCAGCTTCGCCTCGTGCGGAAACCTGCTGATGATCTCGTAACCCGTCTCCGTGACGATGAGGTTCTCCTCCAGGCGGACGCCCTGCCCCCCCTCCCCCGCGTACGTCTCGACCGCCAGGACCATATTGGGCTCGATGGGGACGGGGTGCTCCTTGGACGAGGCGGTGATGAAGGGCGGCTCGTGCGTGCTCATCCCGACGCTGTGGGCGAAGTCGAGCGTCGTCTCCGAGTAGTCGTCGGGCTCGTTCCACCGACCCGCGATGTCGGCGCTGGTGGCCCCCGGCTTCACGGCCTCGATCCCCGCCCACATCGAGTCGTGGCAGCGCTTGTAGAGCGCCTTCTGCTCGTCGGTCGCCCGGTCGCCGACCAGGAACGTCCGAACGTAGTCGCAGCCGTAGCCGTTGTGGTTGTGCACCCGGTCGATGATGACCAGGTCCCCGTCGTGGAGGATCCGGTCGGTGAAGAGAAGCCGCCAGTAGGGGTGGGTGTGATCGCCCGAGGCGAAGTTCCCGCCGCCCGCGTAGAGCCAGCAGCAGTTCCGCGTGAGCTCGCGCAGGACGTCCCCCTGGACGTCGCACTCCCGCACGCCGGGCCGGATGTTGCTTCGGACAACCTCCAGCGCCGCGTCGGCCAGGGCGACCGAGAGGCGGATGCACTCGATCTCGTCGGGCAGCTTGACCCGCCGGGCCTCCATCATCGCCCCGCCGTCGTCGGTGATCTCGAGTCCCGCCAGCCGGGCCTCCTCCTGGACGCGGAAGTCGAGCCGGTCCAGGGCGATGCGGTCGGTCCGGACGCCGAGATCTTTCAGGACGCCCCGGATGAGGCGCCCCCATTCGCCCGTCAGCGTCCGGGGGAGAAACGTCAGGGGAACCGAGGGCCGGATGCGGTCTCCGAGCCAGGGGGCGCACACCTTCTGGCGCTCGAGGTCCCCGCCCAGCTCGAAGAGGATGGGCTCATGCCCCTTCGCCAGGACGCAGTACCGGGCGGCGGCCAGCGTCGGGGAAGGGTTCCCGAAAGTCCCCGTGATGTAGCGGATGTTGTTGGCGTCGAAGGCCACCAGGACCTCGACCCCGAAGTCGTCCATGGCCTTCCGGGCCTTATCGAGGCGCAAGCGTCTCAGCCGGCCGAAGTCCACCCGATCTTCGTAGTCCACCATGTATTGGCCGGGCATCGTCTTCTCCTTGCCTTCCGGGGGGAAGTCTCCGCCGGAATTCGTCACGTCCGCCGCTTGATCAATCGTGTACGTAGCTGAACCGGTCCGCGGTTCCCCGCTCCTTGTGCCATTCCTCGGAGATCACGACGTTTCCGGTCCCCTCCAACTCGGTGAGGACGTGCAGGAGCGGACCCACCGTATGGTCGGGCTTCCAGCACGTCCGCCCCTTGAGGTAGCCGGCCGGCGTATTCTCCTGGAAATGTGTGTCGGCGAGCCCCGGGCAGAGCGTATTGACGCGGATGCCGTACTTCTCCACCTGCATGG
>JASLXW010000564.1 GCA_030740135.1 Nitrospinota bacterium | reverse complement strand
AGGAGAACACGGGATTCGCGCTCGTCGTCCCGCCGGAGGTGGGCGTGACCGAGCCCCCCACCGGGGAAGAGCTCGCTGCGCTGCGCCACCTGGACCCCGACCGCATCTATACGGCCTAGGGCGCGGAGCGGGAAAGCGGAGAGAGAACATGGGTTCGGAAAAAAGGGGGCGGCTGCTCGCCGAAGTGGACGCCCGCCGGGATAAGGCCGTCGATTTGCTCCAGAAGCTCGTTCGCATTCCGAGCGTCACGGGGGACGAGGCGGAGGTTCAAGGATTCGTGGCGGACTATCTCCGCGGGCTGAACATCGAGGTGGACGTATGGGAGTCCGACTGGGAGGAGCTGAAAAAGCATCCCGGGTATGTCCCGGTGACGCGCGGCTACGAGAAGCGTCCCAACGTGGTGGGCCTCATGAAAGGTACGGGGGGCGGCAAATCGCTCCTCTTCAACGGGCACACCGACGTCGTCCCCCCCGGTCCCCGGGAGTCCTGGGAGCATGACCCGTGGGCAGCCACCGTGGCGGACGGGCGCGTCTACGGCCGGGGCGCCTCCGACATGAAGAGCGGCGTGACCGCCATCATCATGGCGGCCGAGTGTTTTTTGGGGGCGGGCCTCAAGCCCAAGGGGGACGTGATTCTGGATTTCGTCGTGGACGAGGAGCTGAGCGGCCACGGCACATTGGACACCGTGCTTCGCGGCTACACGGCGGACGCGGGAATTTCGTGCGAGACGAGCGGCCTGGCGGTCCAGCCCGCCTGCATCGGGCGGATTTGGTTCGAGATCCGGATTCGGGGAAAGCCCGCGGGCATCCAGCGGCGCTACCTGGGGGTGAACGCCGTCGAACTCGGCTACAAGATCGTGAACGCGGTGGCGGACCTGGAGAAAAAAAGGGTGGAAGCCCTGAGCCATCCCCTTTATCCCAGGAGCTTGGACGCGCTTCCCTGCATGGTGGGCACCTTTGATGCGGGCAGCTTCCCAAGCGCCTTTCCGGACACCTGCCTCCTCAAGGGAAGCATGGCGGCCTTTCCGGGAGAAGATCACGGCGCCGTGAAGCAGAGCTTGGTGGATCAAGTGGCGCGGGCGGCAGCGGCGGATCCCTGGATGAAGGATCATCCCCCGGAGGTGGAATTCGTGGGCTACTACGCGGAAGCCTCCGAGATCCCGAAGGATCATCCCATCGTCCGGATGGTCTCGGACCGCTTCGAGGAAGTGGCGGGCCGCCCGCCGGAGATCTCGGGGCGCGAGGGAGCCGCCGACACGCGCTTCCTGAACTCCTACGGCGATACGCCCACGGTGATCTTCGGCCCGGGTCCCACCACCCAGATGCACGCCAACAACGAGTGGGTGGCGATAGAGGACCTCATCGTCGCAACCAAAACCCTGGCGCTCAGCATCTTCGATTGGTGCGGGGCGGAGTAGAGGGGGTAGCCGGATGGCGGGCGGGACCACGAAATTCGGGCTGGCGATGCGGAACTTCACCGCCTTCCCCGAGTTGCCCGATACGGATGCCCTTTTGGATTACGCGGTCCGGGCCGAGGAGCTGGGGTTCGAGTCCCTCTGGGTCTGGGATCACATCCTGCTCGGGGTGGATCCCCATTTTCCCATCATCGAGTCCCTCACCCTGCTCACGGCCGCCGCCGCGCGGACGAGCCGGATCAAGCTCGGAACCGGGGTGCTCGTCCTTCCCTTGCGAAACCCCGTCGTGCTCGCCAAGGTGCTCGCCAGCCTGGATCAGATCTCGAAAGGGCGCCTCATCCTGGGGGTGGCCTCGGGCTGGTACGCCCGGGAGTTCGACGCCGTGGGGGTGCCCTTCAAGCGCCGGGGGAAAGTGATGGACCAGAACCTCGAGGTTCTCACCCGGCTCTTGCAGGAGGATTCCGTCCGGGCGGAGTATCCGCCGCATAACCTGCGGAGCGCGGTGCAGTTTCCAAAACCCCTCCAAAAGCCCCGGCCGCCCATCCTGGTGGGAGGGTACGTGGACGCCGTCCTCAAGCGGGCGGCGGTATCGGGGGACGGTTGGCTGACTTATTTCTATACCCCCGAAAACTTTACCAAGTCCTGGAACAAGGTGAAGGCCTTCGCGCGCGAGGCGGGAAAGGATCCCGATGCGCTCGACAGCTGCAACCAGCTTCCCGTGTACGCCGGGCGTTCCCGGAAGGATGCCGAAGCGCCGTTCATGGAATGGCTCTCCACGGAATGGGATTATGCGTCGTGGAGCGACTCGACCCCCGAGAGCGCCGTGTACGGGACCGTGGACGAATGCGTGGCCCAGCTTCAGGCCCACATCGAGGTGGGCGTGAAGCGCATCATATTCGTTCCCTACAAATACGAAAGCGAACAGGTTGAAATTATCGCCAAGGAGATCATCCCGC
>JASLXW010000563.1 GCA_030740135.1 Nitrospinota bacterium | reverse complement strand
GGCTGGGCATACGGAACCCAGACGGTCGCTAGACCGAGCGTTTCGGTGAAGATGTCGTTGCCGAGGCTCCCGCCCAAGGTGGGCTGAAGAACGGGCGGCGCTTCGAGAATCCCCTCCGCATGCATATTCTCAAAGGCATCGAGTACGATTTGGACGAAGGGATTGTCGATTGGCGTCTTCGTTGGAGGATAGCTGGAGAACCGTGTGAGCGTGGCGTGGGGGACGCCCTGGGCGTCGATATGGCCCTTGATTTTCCGAAAGGTGTTTTCAGGCGTCATGTCTTTCACGAGGCGGGCATCGAGGTAGGCCGTCGCGTGGCCGGGAATGATGGTGGACTCCATCCCGCAATCGAAGCCCTCAAGTGTGAGGGTGGGCCGGAACATGAGCTTTTCATCCATCGAAAGACCTTCAGGGCCGTAGAGGCGCTCGATACCCAGACTGCGCCGGATCTCCTCTTCGCCGCCTTTCATGTTACTCAGTGCTTGGCGCTCGAGGGGCGAGGGCGGCGCGACGTCATCGTAATATCCCGGAATCAACACCTCTCCCTCGGGCGACTTCATCGAGTGGAGGAGGTGCACCAGATCCCAGGCGGGGTTGCGGATGATCTCTCCGAAGTTCCCCGAATGGACGTGCGTTCCGACTTCGTTTCGCACCGTGAGGCGCATTCTCAGGAGGCCCCGAAATCCGAGAAACACCGTGGGTCTTCCACTGAAGTGGCGGGGGCCGTCCGAAGCGTAGAGCAGGTCCGCCTTCAGTTCCTCCCGATGGGCTTCGGCGAAAGAGCGGAGGTTCTTCGAGCCCACCTCCTCCTCTCCTTCGAAGAGAAAAATGACCTTGACCGGGAGCTTTTCCATCTCATGAAGGGTGCGGACGGCGAGGGCGTTCGCGAGAAGCTGCCCCTTGTTGTCCGTCGCCCCGCGCGCGTAGATGCACCCGTTTCTCTCCACAGGCTCGAAGGGAGGCGTTTCCCATTCAGATAGATCTCCCGGTTGTTTTACGTCGTAATGTCCGTAGATGAGCACCCTTCGGGAGGCCGAGGGCGGGGAGAGGGCGCCGAGAACGACGGGATGCCCTCCGGTGGGGACAACGCGGGTTGTGACCCCCCAGCTTTCGAGCCAATTCCGCAACTGCTCGGCGCATTCGGCCACGCCTTCGCCCGTGTAGCTCACGCTCGGACGGCGGAGGAGCTCTTTCAGCGCGTCGAGAAACTCACCTTTATTGCAATCGACGGCTTCGTAAACCTTTTTCATGCGGTCTTGCCATTCGGTGGCGGACAATCCAATCCCGGCAAGTTGTTGAGGTGGATTGGAATCTCGCGCAAAGAATCGCCCGTTCGATTAATACCCGGTGTGGCAGTGAAACTGAGCATCCATACAGGCCCTTCAAATATATGAGCGGTTCACGCCGCACGCTATGGACATCCGCGGCTGATACTGTCCAATGCCCCAATCGCATGCGGAGCATCCAAACCGTTGGCAGGTTGCGGAGAAGTCATTTTCGGGCTTGCGGGGCGGTGGTCGGTGTCATTCGGAGTGTAGCGAGGAATCTCGCCTCGATTGAATCGTTTTTCCAAACACACCTGAAAACAAAGGGTTTTGGGCCTGAGCAGACTCCTTAAGCGGGTCGGTTGATCGCCGTTCGAAATGACAACTCGAGCGCGAATCACACTGTCATAAAGAGTCCATTGACGGAGTTTCTCCGAACCCTGTCAGGCGTCCTCTCTCCTCCACCGGAATTCAATAGACGCGCGTCGGAGAGGTGGATAAAGGAGCGGAAAGGCGCAGGGTCAAGCGACGCGCGCATCCTCGCTACGCCGTATTTCCGAACGGCGTGTGCCTGCGTTCGAGGTACTCTCCCTGCGGTCCTCCGGCCGTCACCCGGCCGTTTTCCACGATCGTCCGGCCCCGGAGGAGGACCCTTTCGGGCTTGCCCCGGATCCGCATGCTCTCCAGGAGCGATACGCTCAGGAGGAAGTCCCGGTTCCGGAACGTGAACGCGCGGCCCGGACCGAGAATCACGATGTCCGCGGGCCCTGCCGACGCCGATGTGCCCCTTTCGGGGAAAGAGGCCGAACGCGCGCGCGGGATTGTAGCTCGTCAGCGCGACCAGCCGTTCAAAGCTGAGCCTTTTTTGCCGAACCCCGTCCAGCAGGGTGAACAGGATGGTCCCCGATCCCGAAAGTCCCGCGCGGGCGGCCCAGATGTCCTTCTCTTTATTCATAAATTGTTCTTCCATACCGGCTGAAGCGATGTGGTCGGAGCCCAGGCAATCGATGCCGTCCCCGCCGACCGCGACCCAGAGGGCCTCGCGGTCCGTCTTCCATTTGACCGCCGGGTTGTACTTGGCGAGGGCGATCCGGCGGTCCTCCCGGTCCACCA
>JASLXW010000562.1 GCA_030740135.1 Nitrospinota bacterium | reverse complement strand
GCGAACTTTCCTGAATTCTGACTCATCAAGGGTGGGCCGTCATCCGTCAAGTCCTCATTGTTGTTCTTGTCGAAATAGCCAATCCACGTGTCGCTTTCCACATCGTCCATGACGAAAGTGAACTTGTTGTCCCTGGCGTTGCCAAGCTCCAAGAATCCATACCGGACTTTCTGCGACATGTATTGAGGTTCCTTTGAAAGGCGTTCGTAGGAGGTCCTTTTCAATGCGGCAGCGGCGGTCTGCCCGAAGGAGAGCCCGAGCGGCGATCCCCTGGGCACATATTTGAAATCCCTGTCAACATTGACGACGATTGCGCCCGCCCTTGCCGGCTCCCCGAACCTGACATGCTCGACCAACAAAATCTTGCCCTTTTTGATACTGCCGTCGGCCATCCGGATCTTGAGGGTGCCGTCGGTGTATTCGACCACCTCCCCCCTGAGTGTCTTCCCGGATTTCAGCGTAATCACGTCCTCGGCCGGCGCTGCCCATGCAATCAAGGCAACGGCCATTGTCACTGCCACTTTCATGCGTCTCTTCCCCCATCGGTTGCGTCGTCTCGGCTTGGCGCGATGCGCTAATAGGTACCGGCACAATCTGCGGTTGTCAAATGGCCAAGCGGCTACAGCCCCGACACGTAATGCTCAACTATCTTCCGGTTTCCCCCGCACCTGTTCCAGACGCCATCCAGCCCCCCCCCCCGCTGCTTCATCCGGCCCCTTCGCCTCGCACGCCTCCATCAAGTCGCGGCCGCCGGCCCCACATCCCGGGCGCGGCAAGTGGGAACCGACGCCGAAGTGCAACGGGTGCAGCTCGTCGCGTTCCATGCCGGTGACCTGGCCTGGTCCGCTTGCATTCCCCGCCCCCTCTACTATTTTCCCCGCCGTTCCCGGGCGGCAATTTTCTCTCGTTCCGGAAAGTAATTCCCGAACAGATACCCCATCCCGTGGGAGAAGCGGGGGGGCGTGATTCATCATCTATTTTTCTTCACGGCAACGCGCCGACACCAGAAGGTGCACGGATGTCAAACAAACATAAGCTGGCGATCGAAGGCGGCAGCCCGAGTGTGTCCGCCCCTTTGCTTGGGCATGACTGGGAGCGCTTCAGGAAAGCAACCCGGGAAGAAATAGATGCGGTCGTGTCGGTGCTGCAGTCCGGACACCTGAGCATCGCCCAGGGCTTTGGCATGCCCGAAGCCGAAGGACTCGAGAGCGAATTCGCGGAATGGATTGGCGCGGACCACTGCCTGGTGGCTAATTCTGGAACCGCTGCCCTGCATTGTGCCGTGGCCGGGGTGGGGGTGGAGCCGGGCGATGAAGTCCTGGTTCCCGCGCTCACGTTCATTGCCTCGGTCATGGTTGTCCTGCACCAAAACGCCATTCCCGTATTCGTGGACATCGATCCGGAAACCTACCTCATCGACCCCGAAAAGATTAAGGAGAAAATCAACCGGCGAACCAAAGCCATCATCCCCGTTCATGTGTATGGCTTGCCGGCGGATATGGACTCGATCAACGGGATCGCCAAAGAACATGGGCTCAAGGTCATTGAAGATTGTGCCCAATCCTATGGCGCCCGGTACCAGGGCAGGAAAACCGGGAGCCTCGGAGACGCGGCCGGATTTTCCATGTCGCCGACGAAACAGCTCATGACGGGGGAAGGTGGCATGATGACCACCAACGACAAGGAGACTCATGACAAGGCATCGATGATTCGTCTTTTCGGCGAGCTGTGCGATATGAAAGACAAGGATCGGGCTTACATGTCGGAGACGATCGGGTGGAACTACAAACTTCCCGAAGTCTGTTCCGCGCTGGCGCGAACGAAACTACGGCATTTGGACGATTTCCTTGCCGGCACACAGAAAAATATAGCCCGCCTCACGGATCGGCTGGAAAATATTGACGGGCTGATTACGCCCCGGGTCCCGTCCGACCGAACGCATGCCTATTACCTGTATCCCGTTGAGATCGATCCGGTCAAACTCAACCTGGAAACGGAACCGGGAAGGTTGAGGAACGCTGTGGTGCAGGCCCTTGCCGCCGAAAACGTCAGGGCCGGCCAATGGCAGAAAGTACCCGTCCCGGCCCAGCCGATGTTCCAGAACAAGCGGGCTTATGGCAAAGGTTGTCCATGGACCTGCTGTGGTGACGGAGAAGTCAGCTACGACCTGGGTAACTACCCCAACTCTTTTTCCGCGCTTGAGAACAGTTTTACCGTGCGGGGACTCGTGCCGCCCAACGGAACCGAGCTGGTGGATGCCTATGCCGCCGCCTTCGAGAAGGTCTTTGGAAACATTGATCGGGTTTTAGCGGCCTATGACAGGAAAGAGCAGTTCATCCCTCTTGAAGAACGGATCGACGCCCTCAAGCTGGGGGCATGAT
>JASLXW010000561.1 GCA_030740135.1 Nitrospinota bacterium | reverse complement strand
GGCGCAAGCGGGGTCCACAACGACCTGCTTCAATTTCCCGGGCCGTCTGCCGGCCAGCTCCCGCGTGCTCTTCATCGTTTCGTAATGCACCACCGACCCGAACTGGGAGCCGAAGTGCATGATGTATTCGGCGTACGTCGAGTCGGGGATTCCCTCGAAAGCGTTCTGCGCCAGGTAGTGGATGCCGTGGACGCTGTTCCCGCAAAAGAGCGAGGCGCCCCCGGCGCTGAACGATGGAGACCCGAATCCGGTGAGAAGGGCGGGAAGAAAGGATCCCCGCAGGTGGAAAGCGTCGAAGGTGACGAGCAGGAGACGGAGGGGATCTTCGGCGCGGATCTTCTTCATCCGGCGGGCGATCTCGTCCAGGGCCTCCTCCCAGGAGATGGGCGCGAAGCCCGGGTCGATCCCGATCCCCCGTTCCGGGTTGGTTCTCCGCAGGGGGGTCGTGACCCTGACCTCGGGGGCGATTCCCTCCATCCCGGAATTTCCCTTGGCGCAGGTCTTTCCCTCGTTGTGGGGGTTCTCCGGGTCACCGAGGATCTTGTCGACATATCCGTCCGCGGTGCGATGAGCGAGAATGCCGCAGCGGTTGAGGCAGATGATTCAGGTCGTGCGCACCCAGTCCTCGCCCGCGCCCGCGACCTCATCCGTCCGGCTTTCCGGGCTGCCGGCCATGAATCGCCTCTCTTTCCGAATTGAATATCTTTCTAAAAAGAACCGGCGGGGTCAATCAGAAAACGGATGGACCCGGCCCATGGAGCCGCCTTCGGACTCCGTACGCTCCGAGCTTCCCTAAAACACAAGATGCCAGAGATCGGCCGCGTCCGTCAATGCGGGCGGCGGGTCGGCCTGATTGCGGCGCGCCGATTTCGGGACGTCGATGTTCGCTCCTTGCAGATGTGTCCATCCGCGGTCCGGAAGACCCGTCGATTTGAGGGCTCCGTCGGCGGAATTCCGGGTCATCCCCCGGCGGACATCGAGATCACGACGACGCCGATGAAGACCGTCAGCGCGCCCGCGGCCAGCCGCCAGGTGACCTGTTCGAGCTTCTGGATCATGACCCTCGCTATCAGGATGGAAACAAGCGGGGAGATGTAGGAGAGGGGGGCCACGAAGCTGACGGTTCCGAGGCTGACGGCCTTGTAAAGGGTGATGAAGGCGGAGGCGTAACAGAGACCCCCCAGGAGGAAGAACCCAATCCCCCGGAGGTCCCCGCCCCACCGGATTTCGCGCGGAACCAGAAACCCGCCCGCCAACAGGGCGATGAGCGCCCCCCCCGAGGAGATGGCGGTCCCGAGCAGGGGGTCCGGCAGAGACCGCATGCCCATTCGCATGAAGACGGGAATCAGGGCGAAGAAGACCGTCGGAATCAGACCGAAAACCGCCGCGGACGGGGATATCCGCGTCGCGGACCGATCGACGAGGATGCCGACGACCCCTCCGACGATGAAAACAGCGCCTACCGGGATGTGCCACGTGGGCCGCTCCCCGAGGAAGACCACGCCGATGAGGATCACCAGAAAGGGCGTAACGGAGTTGAGCACCGCCGCCCTCGAGACGCCCAGCCTGCGGATGCTGAAGTAGTACAGGAGCCGCCCCGGCGCCAGGCCCGCCACCCCCACAAGGAAAAACCACCCGGCCGCGGGCCAAAGCGCGCCCGGGCCGCTCCCCCGAATCCCGAGCACGATCCCAAGTACCGTGACCATGGAGATGGAATTGAAGATGGCCCCGGTGTAGGGCGTGGCGGTTCGAACGCCCATCCGGGTGAAGATGTCGGCCGTGCCGAAGCAAAACCCGCTCAAGAGCGCCCAGAAAACGGTCATGTGGCAATCAAACCGTGCGTGTCCTTTTTCTAAGATCTCCCCGATCCCGGCCGCCCGCCGGTTCGCCGTTCCGGGGCTACCCCCCTCGGGACAGGGAAATCGCTACGACCCCCAGGAAGACCACGACGCCCCCCACGGCCAATTTCCAGGTGACCTGCTCCAGGTCCTGGAAGAAGAGGCGGGAAATCAACATCGCGAACAACGGAGAGGTGAATACGAGGGGTGTGACGAAGCTGACCGTCTCCGAGCCGAGGGCCTCGTAAAAGGTGAAAAACGCCGCGGTGTAGCAGAGACCCGCGGCCGTGAGCAGGCCGAAGGCGCGCCGGTTCACGCCCCAGCGGTCCGCCCGCGGGAGGAATCCCTGCCCGGCCAAAAGGGCGGCCAGAGCGCCGACGGCGGCCAGAAAGGTTCCCAAAACGGGGTTCGGCAGGGATCGCATCCCCATCCGCATGAACAGGGGCATAATGCTGAAGAATACCGTGGGCAGAAGCCCCAGCAGCGCGACCGAGGGGGTGATCCGGATGCTGGTCTTGTCTATGGTCAGACCCAGCAGCCCGA
>JASLXW010000560.1 GCA_030740135.1 Nitrospinota bacterium | reverse complement strand
CGCGAGTGGGAGCAGATCTATAATCATATTCGACCTCACCAGAACCTGGACTACCTGACGCCCGACCAGGACCTGGAAACATTCAAAAAAACGGCCCCCGTGTCTCATATGTCTTGAACCCATACAAGGGAGCTCACCCCGGCTGAATCTTGTAGGCGTCGATCTTCCGGTAGAGGGTCCGGCGATCGATTCCCAGGATCCGGGCCGCCTTGGAAATCTGGCCGCCGGTGAATTTCAGGACCCTGGAGATGTGGGCCTTTTCCAACTCCTGAATCGTGGAGACGACGAGGAGGGCCTCGGTTTCCGCCGGGCCGGCGTCTTCCAAAAGAGACGGGGGCAGATCCCCCACGCCGAGCTCTCCCTCGGCCCCGAGGGTGACCGCGCGCTCGATGACGTTTTCCAGCTCCCGGATGTTTCCCGGCCAGGCGTAATGCATCAGGACGCGCATGGCCTCAGTTGAAATTCCCGTCACCTCTCTGCCCGCCTCGGCGGCGAATCCGGCCAGGAAATGCCGCGCCAGCAGCGGGATGTCCTCCGGACGGTCCTTCAGCGGCGGCAGGCTCAACGGAATCACGTTGAGCCGGTAATAAAAATCCTCTCTGAAATTCCCCTCGCGCACCGCCTCGGCCAAGTCCTGGTTGGTCGAGGCGATCAGCCTCACGTCCACCTTGATCACGTCGTTTCCCCCCACGCGGCGGATCTCGTGCTCCTGGAGAACGCGGAGGAGCTTGACCTGCATGCCGGGGCTGGTGTCGGCGATCTCGTCCAGGAACACCGTCCCGCCCTGGGCCTCCTCGAAGATGCCCTTCTTGTTGGCGATGGCGCCGGTGAAGGCCCCTTTGACGTGGCCGAACAGCTCGCTCTCGAGCAGGGTCTCGGCAATGGCGCTGCAGTTGATGGGGACGAACGGGAACCGGCGGCGGGGGCTGTTGTAGTGAATGGCCTTGGCCACCAACTCCTTTCCCGTGCCGCTCTTGCCCTGGATGAGGACCGTGCTGTTGGACGGGGCCACGCGCTCGATGAGGCTGAACACGTCCTGCATGGCCTTGCTCTTGCCGATGATGTTGGCATATTCGAATTTTTGATGGACCTCGCGCCGCAACGCGGCCAGCTCCCGCCGGGTCCGGCCCTCCTGGAGGGCGCGCTGTGTGAAGATCCGAACCTCGTCCAGCTTGAAGGGCTTGGTGATGTAGTGGAATGCGCCCTTGTGCATGGCCTCCACCGCCGATTCGACCGTGCCGAAGGCGGTGACGAGGATGACCGACATCTCGGACCACTTTTCCCGGATCTCCGAGAGCAGGTCCATCCCGGACATGCCGGGCATCGTCAGGTCCGTTAACACGAGGTCGTAGGCCTCGCGCTCCAGCGCCTCCAGGGCCTCCCGGCCGGAGGACGCCACCTGGACGCGGCACCCTTCCTCCTGAAGCAGCCGGGTCAGCAGCTTGCGGACCCGGTCCTCGTCGTCCACCACCAGGACCCGGGCGTCGGCCGTCACTCGCCGGTCTCCTCTTCCATCGCGGGCAGCTCGATGGTGAACGCGGCGCCTTCGCCCAAACGGCTCGCGACCGAGAGCTTGCCTTGATGATCCGTCACGATCCGCCGACTGACGGCGAGGCCGAGGCCCGTCCCCTCCCCCGGCTCGCGCGTGGTGAAGAACGGATCGAAGATCCGGGGCAGGTCCTTTTCCGCGATCCCGACGCCCGTGTCTTGGATCCGGACGCCGACATTGCGCCGGCGATCCCCGCTCCCGTCCACGGCGGAGAAGGACTCGATCGTCAACCGGCCGCCCTCCGGCATGGCCCGCCGGGCGTTCATGAGCAGGTTCATCACCACCTGCTCGAGCTGGTTCGAGTCCCCGAGGATCGGGGGCAGCCCCACCTGAAGGTCGAGCTTGATCTCGATCGCCTCCTTGGAAATCTGCTTCCGCACCAGGAACAGGATGTTCCTCAGGCACTCGTTCACGTCGACCGGCCCGGTTTCGAGCATGGCGGGTTTGCTGAAATCCAGAAGCCTGCGGATCAGCGAGGCCACGGATTCGCACTCCTTCGCGACGCCCTCCGCGTCTTCTCTGCGGGGATCCTCCGCGTCCAGGCTCTCAATGAGGAACTCGGCGTTGCCCGATATGACGCTGAGGGGTCCTCCGATCTCATGGGCGAGACCCGCCGCCAGCTCGCCGATGGCCGAAAATTTCTCCGATTGGTGGACCTGCTCCCTCAACAGGTTCTCTTCGGTCACGTCCCTCAAAATGGCGGAATAACCGATCAGCTCCCCTTCATCGTTTCGCAGCGCGGTTCGGGAGAGGATCACCTGAATCTCCCGCCCGTCTTTCCGCCGTCTGCGCGTTGCGTAGTTCCGGAGATCTCCCCGCTCCTGGAAAATCCGTTCG
>JASLXW010000055.1 GCA_030740135.1 Nitrospinota bacterium | reverse complement strand
CACATGTCACAGGCCGTGGAGATCCATGTGTCTTCAGACAACGCCGCGTCCCCCTCTGTGGGATCCATGTTCAATTCCTCCTCGGTCGAGATTCAGTCAACCTCCCTGGAGAGGCGCCCCCAGGAGAGCGATTTCAACGGCACAGGGGTTCTCTTCTGCAAGCGGGTAGGTAAGACCGCCTCTCCGGACAGGATTGAGGCCGTTGATGAGGATGCCCACCTCCGGCCGAAGCTCTCCGGTCGGCGTCAAGACGGCGCACTCGAATTCCGGTCCATAGCGCTGAGACAGGGACGAAATCAGTCCTCCCAGGCTCATCACGCTCGGCAAGGAGACGGTCTCTTCGCGCTTGCCGACGATCCGGTAAAGGAGCCCTTGATAGTGGATTGTCGCGGCGATAACGCCCTGTTCGCTCTTTGCGTCTTGCATCGAGGGACCTCGACTTTAGAAACCAGCATGAATTCGGCCTCTCTGCTTCCAGAAGGGCCAATCCGCGTCCATTCCAAGGGAATATGAGAACTCATGGTACACGGGATTTCACATCTCCGAAAGCTTTTCCTCCCCCTCCGAGAGGGCCCGATACACCCTTTCGGGGTTCATGGGCAGCTTGTGGAGCCGGACGCCCGTCGCGTCGGCGATGGCGTTCGCCACCGCGGCCGCCGTCGGGACCAGGCCCGGCTCGCCGACCCCCTTGGCGCCGTAGAGCGGCCCCCCCGGCTCCGCGTCCTCCACGACGAAGGTCTCCGTGCCGGGCATGTCCAGGGCGCAGGGGATCTTGTAGTCGACGAACGAGGGGTTGACCGCCGCGCCCCCGTTCTGGACCAGCTCCTCGAACAGGGCGTAGCCGAGACCCTGGCCGACGCCGCCCTCGATCTGTCCTTCGACGCCGCGCGGGTTCACCGCCTTGCCCACATCGTGCGCGGCGAAGAACCGCAGGAGGCTCACGGCCCCGGTCTCCATGTCCACCTCGACCTCGACGAGGTGGCAGCCCGAGGAGAAGTTGGGGATCTGGTTGCTCCAGTCGACGTGGCCGGCCGCCTCCACATCCTCGAACCGGCCCTCGGCCGTGATGGGCACGCCGTTCTTGTCGTAAATCAGAGAGGCCGCTTCCTGGAAGCTCATGCCTCGCTCCGGCCGCCCCGTGACGAAGATCCTTGAATCGGCGGCGCGCAGGTCTTCCGGCGAGACCTCCCATTCTTTGCCGACGGCCTCGAAGATCTGCCGGCGCGCCTCCTCTCCGGCCGCCTTCGCCGCCTGGCCGCAGACCCACGTGGTCCGGCTGCCGTAGTTTCCGATGTCGTAAGGCACGAGGTCGGTGTCGTCCGAGATGACCCGGATGTCTTCCATCCGGACGCCGAGCTCCTCGGCGGCCACCTGGGCCATCACCGTGAGGGCGCCCTGGCCCGTGTCGTTGGCGGGGGTGGTCAGGAAGACCTGGCCGTCCCGGGAGACGTTGATGAAGCTGCCCGCGGAGTTGAAGCCGTAATACCGGGACCCGCCGCCCGAGTGGATCATCACGGCGAGGCCCATGCCCCGGCGGAAGCGGCCGCCGTCGCGGGAATTCTCACTGCGTCCTTTCCGGTGCTCCGCCCAACCGGCCGCCCGGGCGGTTTCCTCCATGCATTGCGCCAGGCCACAGGTGGGGAGCGTGACGCCCGAGGCGCTAGTCTCCCCCGTCCGGTTGGCGTTGATCCGGCGCAGCTCCAGCGGGTCCATCTCCAGGAATTTCGCGATGCGGTCCATCTGGGTCTCGGCGGCGAAGGTGACCTGGGGGCAGCCGAAGCCCCGGAAGGCCGTTCCGGGTTGTCGGTTGGTGTAGACGACGTAGCCGTCGAATTGGATGTGGGGCACGTTGTAGAGAACGGCGAACATGGAGCCCGAGAAGCTCAACGTGGGGCCGGCCTTGTCGGAATAGGCCCCGCCGTCCACATAAATCCGGATCGCGCGGGCCGCCAAGCGCCCGTCGGAGCGGAATCCGGTTTTCAGGTCGATGTGATACGGAAAACGGGTCCGGGAGATCTGGAACTCGTCGGTCCGCGTGTTGGCCAGCTTCACGGGCCGGCCGGTCTTCTCCGCCAGAATCACGGCGCTGGGCGCCCCCATCTCCATGATCATCCGGTTCCCGAACGCCCCGCCGGTAGCCGGCTTGATGACCTGAATCCGCCGGGGGTCAATCCCGAGGCACCGGGCGATGTCTTCCTTGAGAACGTGCGGGGCCTGCGTGGACGCCCAGATCTTGAGTCGGGAGTCATGCCCCGTGCGCTCCCACCGGGCGATGAGGCTCCGGGTTTCCAGGGGGCAATGGGCGACGCGCTGGGTGGCGTAGGAGTCCTCCACAATATGGTCCGCTTCGGCGAATCCCTTCTCCGGGTCGCCGAACATCTTGTGGAATTCCATGCAGATGTTCCGCGCCTTTCCCTCATGCAAGAGCGGGGCGTCGTCCCGGACGGCCTCTTTCGGGTCGAAGACGGCGGGCAGCGGCTCGTAATCCACCCGGATGAGAGACAGGGCTTCCTCCGCCGCGTCTTCGGTGTCGGCGGCCACGGCGGCGACCTCGTCCCCGATGAAGCGGACCTTCTCATCGCACAGGGGCAGGTTGTCGGCCAGCTCGGGCATGAAGCTGAAAAGGATCTTGGGTGTGTCGTCCGCCGTGATAACGGCCCGGACCCCCTTGGCGGAGGCCGCCCGGGTGGTGTCGATCTTCAGGATGCGGGCGTGGGCGTGGGGGCTGCGGAGGATTCGCGCGTGAAGCATCCCCGGGAGTTGAATATCGGAGAGATACTCGGTCTCCCCCGTCGCCTTGCCGGGGCCGTCGATCCGGGGTGCGCCCGTTCCGACCAGGGAGAGAGTCGTCACCGTGGATCCTCCCCTGCGGGTGTTGATCAATCTTGCCGATGGAAGACTTCAGTCTATCGGCGCAGCACACTCAGCGGAAATATGGATGATAAGAGATAAACCCCGGACGGACAATGAAGGGGAAAACCCAGGGCTTGGCTCATACCCCACATGACCATGCCGGCCTGCGCCGCCTCCGCCTGTAGTGGACCGTACGGGCCCCCTGTGTTTACGCCTCCGCCGGGCGGAACTCCTCGGACCACTCCTCCATTTTCGACAATCGCTCTTCTGCGGAGGCGAGGATTCGGTCCATTTCCGCTGAAGCTTTCTCCGAGAGGGGTGCGGGAACGGGAGAGGCCAGGATCTCCTCCACCCGCTCATGCGCCCGCTGGACCATGTCCTTGCGCCCCGCCTTGACCCAGTCGTCCCATCCCCAGCGGTCACTGAGGTCCGGCACCCACAGTTCCGTCTTGTAATGCTTGAGGGTGTGTTTGGAGCGAAAGAACATCCCTCCCGGACCGATCTCCCGCATCACGTCGAAGGCCAGGCTCTCGTCGTTGACCTCCATTCCCCGGAGAACCCGCTTCACATAGGAGACAACCTCATTGTTGATGACGAGGTCCTCAGGGCTGAAGGAGTTCTGGCAGTCCAGGAGCATCCCCGATGGAAGGTTGAGGCCCGCGAGCCCCATCATGAGGAGGGTGGTTCCCTTCTCGTAGCCTGCCTGGATGTCGAGGGTCTTGGAGGCGTTGATGACGCTTCCCCCAAAGGAAGGCAGGCCGTAGAGTCGGGCGAGGTCGGCCGTGGCGGCCCGCATCAGACACCACTCCGGACTCGAGAGCGAGACCTGCGTTGTCTTGAGGTCCATCATCCGGGCGAATGACCCGTAAAGGACGGGCACCCCCGGGTTCACGAGTTGGAGGACGACGATCGAGCTCAAGACCTCTGCGTTGACCAGGGCCATCGTCCCCGCCAGTGTGACCGGACTCGCCGCCCCCGTGATGGGCCCCGAGCTGATCCACACGGGGAAGTTCCGCCGGGCCCCCTCCATGGCCCCGTCCAGGGCCGACATATCGTGGCCGAAAGGCGGGGTCGTCAGCTCCATGAACGAGATGAAGGGGCGCCGCCGAAGCTCCTCGGCGCCGCCCGCGGCGGCCTCGGCCATCGCAATCATTTCCCGGGTGCTTTCGGCCCCCCTGGCGAGGGTTCGCAGGTGCTTGCGGCAGAACTTGAGACAGAGATCCGCCGAGTGGTGGTAGGCCGCCTCTTTCATCACCTCCTGGGGC
Organism: Nitrospinota bacterium; assembly: GCA_030740135.1. The sequence continues at coordinate 9,311 of JASLXW010000055.1, read as the reverse complement.
GTGGCGATGAGCGAGAGATGCATGATGTGTTCGCAGGCGTCGATGACCCGGGCCGCGACCTCCTGGTCCCGGCGGCGGCACTCCCTTCGGTCGCCCGTGTCGTGGGCGATGCAGAACTTGGCGCCGCTGATGGTCCCGTAGTTGACGTTTCGGCCCCCAGCCGGATGGTCGTAGGCCGGGTCCCGCGCATAGAGGGTGAAATCCTTGGGAGCGCTCTTCAGGCATTCGCACACCAGCTCCCGGGGGATTCGCGCCGCGAGGTTCTCCTCGTCCACCTTCGCCCCGGCTCGCTTGAGGAGGGCGATGGCCCCCCGGTGGTTGAACTTGATGCCGATCTCTTCCAGGATGCGGAAGGAGACGGCCTCGATCTGCTCGAGCTCCGCTTCGGTCAGCGTTCTCAGCTTTGGAGGCGCCACCTTGTCTCCCCCTTCGTCGCGAGTTCCTTTGCCTGGCGGACAGCGTTGCCTGCGTCCAAGGCCCATCCGTCGGCTCCGATTTCCCGGGCCCACTCCTCGGTCGTGGCCGCCCCGCCAATCATCACCTTGACCTTCTGACGCAGCCCGGCCTCCTCCAGGGCCCGGACCACGTCCTCCTGCCCCGGCGCTGTCGTCGTCATCAGGGCCGAGAGGCCCACGATGTCGGCCCCGACCTCGACGGTCTTCTGGACGAAGTCCTTCGGCTTCACGTCCACCCCGATGTCGTAGACCTCAAAGCCGTTCACGGACAGCATCGTGCCCACGACGTTCTTGCCGATGTCGTGGATGTCTCCTTGCACGGTCCCGATGACGCACTTTCCCAGGACGGGGACTTCGGACTTGAGCTCCTCCAGGGCGGGTTTGAGGACCGCGAGGGCGGCCTTCATCGCCTCGCCCGCCAGGACCAGCTCCGGCAGGAAGATCTCGAACCGGGCGAAGAGGTCCCCCACGATGTCGAGCCCCTTGTTCAGGCCCTTCTCGATGGCCTCCAGGGGGTGAACGCCTGTCTCCAAGGCCTTCGTCGCCATCTCGACAGCGACGTCGGGGTCGTAGCTCAGAATGGACTCCTTCAACTCCTTGAAGATTCCCCCTTCGGTGAGGCCTGATTCCTGGTCCGCCTCAACCATGTGCCCTCCTCTGATTCACGGGACGGGAACGCCGTTCGCGAACGGCGGCAGTACGCAGATCAACCCTTCTCTTTTTCCGCTGGCCCCTTCGGAATAAAGGGCGCCAGGAAAGTGAGCGTCTTCTTGGGACGGAGCATCCAGCTTTCGTTCACGCGAACACCGAACTCTTCCGCACCCAGAAGGGCTACAATGTCCCTCTGCAACGAGAGGGAAACGGCGCCGACTCCCGGCATCCGCCGGCCCCCCAAGCGCCGCCGGCTCTCCTTCATCCGGCGGCGAAGGAGTTGGTGAACCCTACCGGTCAAGAGGGAAGAGGCGGCGGTGCCTACTGCGTCGAGTCCCAAACCTATGGATGTCTCGCCTCGGGCGAAGCACCGCCCAATCTCTCGGTCGATCGCCTCTCCGACCGTGCAGACAACGGCAACGACGCCCAAAACAGTTTGTCCGTCGAGGCGTAAAGCGTCTGCGAGAGCCTTGAGGTTCCCGGCAAAGGTCAGGCCCCTGATTTCCTCCCGGGGCAACTCTCGTGCCAAGGCAAGGGGAGAGAGCAGGGGGGCGCCCTGAGCCGAGGCCCGCTCCGCCAGGGCAATGACTGAGGGTGGAGCAAGGCGCCTTCGACGACTCGATAGGTGCTTCAGCACCAACTCGGGTGAGACAGTCACCGAAAGATCCGAGAAGACCTCGACGGACTTGGGCGGCATGCCGCTTATCCTTTACGTTGCGAATTTCCTCTCCATTCATGAATCGGCCCTCATCGCGCATCCGGCGGAGAGCCGACACCAGGTGGAGAGATTCCAAATCGAACACGGGCTTCGCTTGGAGGTGGTTCCCCAGGCTTACGTAGTCGCCCGTGATGCAAAGAACATTGCGTATACCCAGAACGGACCGTTGCGCAAGCCCTTGGGGCAGCGCATCGGGCACACAAGGGCCGTGTAGCTCAGAACACATTGACCGTACATGCGGCAATCGAAAAGAGTCTCCTTAACCTTCTTCTCCACGCACCGGACAGCCCCGACGGCGATTTCTTTGTATCCCATAATCCTCTTTGCTCAAAAAGGCAAAGCCCATCCGGCGGCCTCGCTTCGGTCCTCAAACGAGACCTTCCATCTTCCCCTGGCGGAAAGCCGCGATGTAATTCCGGCAATAGTCGTCCCGGCCCAGAAGGGTCTCAGCGGTTATGATGTTGAGCATCAACCGCGTCTCAAGCGGGTCTGCGATGATGGCGTCGAGCCCCCGGGCCATCATGAGCAAGAGAAACACTTGGTTGAGCTGCTTGCGCTTGGGCAGGCCGAATGAGATGTTGCTGAGACCACAGATAGTGTGCACCCCCGGGAAGGAGGTCATGATCTTCTCCACAGCATCCAAGGCCGCGCCCCCGTGCTTTTTATCCGCGCTGACGGGAAAAACACAGGGGTCGACGTAGATGTCGTCGAGAGGAAGACCTACCCTTGCAACCTGCTCAATCAAGCGGGCGGCGATGGTGATCTTGCCCTCGCTGGTGTCAGGGATGCCCTCCGAGTCCATGCACATCACGATGGCCTTGGGCCGGTATTCGGAAAGGATGGGCAAGAGCCTCTCAAGCCGGTCCTTTTCGGCGTTGACGGAATTGACGAGGGGCTTATCCAAGACTTTCCCATTCCGGCGGCAAAGCTCGAGGCCTTTGGCGATGGCGTCCGGGTCGGAACTGTCAATCGAGAGAGGAAGGTCGACAGCCTCCTGCACGAGGGAGACAAGCCACTCCATTGTCGAGACATCCTTGCGGGGGATGCCGCTGTTCACATCAAGATAGTTCGCCCCTGCTTCGACCTGCCTCCTCGCTAGATCCTGGATGTAAGCGACGTCCTGACGCTCAACGGCTTCCCGGATCTTAGCCCGCGTGCAGTTGATGAGCTCTCCGACGACCAGCATAACGCCTCCCGTTCAGCCCCGTCTCACCCTGATCGATTCGACTCCGATGACCCGGCGCCCCGTACACAGGGGAGGGGAATCTCTCCCCTCTGGGGGCCGTCCCCGTGAAGTTCACTCCCGTAACAACCCCCTGTGCGGGTCATGCACTCCCTGCAGGGTTGCTTGGTCGAAACGGGCCTCTATGATCCCCCGGGGATGGTCGTGTCAACAAAATCAATAATTTTCACGAAATTCCCCGAAGGAACTCTCCCCCTTCTTCATAGGCGGTCTTCATCCCCTCCTGTTTTCCGTGTCGGCGTGGAGACGCCCCGGTCAATCGTCGAGATCGGGAAATTTCATCGCCTCGACGAAGAACCGCTGAAAATCCGCCCGCCCGCCGAGGTTGACGTGACGGACCCTGCCGGCAAGCTGCCTAGCCCTCTCATGGAGGTCCTCCGAAACGAGGGCCAAGCGCGCCCCCGTGCCCGCCGAGTTCCCAACGAAGCGCACCCGGTCGAGGGGGACGGGGGGGATGAGGCCGATTCGCCGCGCGCTATCGGGGGAGAGGTAGTTGCCGAAGGCCCCGGCGATGAGGATCTCGTCGATGGAGTCGGGCGTGATCCCCATCTCCCGGAGGAGGATGTCGACCCCGGCGCGGATACCTCCGCCTGCGAGCTGGACCTCGCGAATGTCCTTCTGCGTGACAAAGACGGGCCGTCCGTCGGCCGACTGCTCGGGCGGAACCAGTAAAAAGCGATTGCCCAGGTTTGTCCGCTCCATCCGTTCCCCAAAGAGGTCATCAACCCCGTCACCGAGGGCGTCGCGGTCGCGCATCCTCCCTGAGACTTCGAGGCAGCCTATTCTCCGCATCTCCGCCACGGCGTCGATAATCCCCGAGCCGCACAGCCCCTTTGGCGGGGCCTCCTCGATGGTCGTGAAGGAGACTCGGCCGTCGAGGCTGACGGAATCGATGGCCCCGGGGACGGCCCGCATGCCGGCCTCAATGGAGGCCCCCTCGAAGGCGGGTCCAGCCGGGTTGGAGCAGCAAAGGAGTTCCCCGTCGCGGGCGAGGACGCTCTCGGCGTTGGTGCCCACGTCCACGGCGAGGGTGATCCCCGGCCGTTTGTCGAGCCCTTCGGCCAGGATCATCGCCAGGGTGTCGGAACCGACGAACGCCGCGATGGGCGGGAGGAAGAAGCCCAAGGCCGAGGGGTTCGCCTCGAGCCCGAGGTCTTTCGCCCGGAAGGCGATCTCCCCTTCCACAATGGGGACATAGGGAGCCCGGCCCAGGAAGCGGATGTCCAGGCCGAAAAACATGTGCTGCATCGCCGTGTTCCCGGCGAGGACCAATTTATAGATGTTCTCCTTGGAGATGCCCGCGCGATGGGCCACATCGTGGATGAGGGAGTTCACGTCTTTGAGGACGGCCCGACCGAGACGCCGCAGCCCCCCCTTCTCCCGGAGGGCGTAATCGAGACGGCTCATCAGGTCGGCGCCGTGCGCCCGTTGGCTGTTGCCGGCAGCGGCGAAACCGATGGTTCGCCCCGTTAAGAGGTCCACCAAGTGGCAGGCCAGGGTCGTCGTCCCGACGTCGACGGCGACCCCGTAGATGTGGTAGCGGGTGTCGCCCCACTCCACGTGGAGGACCTCGTCACCCGAGACGGTGATGCTCGCGCGGGAGTTCTCTCCAAGCGGTTCCGTCGAAAGCCGCTGAAGGGCGTCGAGTCCCGGCCGCGCCTTCGCCGCCTCGGCCGGCAGCCTCTCGGCCACCTTCTCCCAAACCGAGCCGACGCCCTCCCCGCTCGGCGGCTCAAGGTCCACGACGTGCTTCTCCACCCCGCTCTTCGGCGCCACCCCTCCCAGTTCCTGCCTGAAAAGCTTCAGCTTGGCGTGAACGTTCAGGTCTTCCTGCAGGAGCTTGACGGCCGCGCGCCCGTGGATGCGCTTTCGGCAACCCAGGCGGATACCTTCGGCGATTTCGTCGGGTCGGAGGAATTCTCTCTCGATGGGCAGGACAGAGAGGTCGCCCTCGACTACAAGGAGCTTGCACTTGCCGCACAGCCCATTGCCGCCGCACGAAGTGTCCACGAAAAGGCCGCTTGCATCACAGGCCTCGAGGAGAGTGCACCCCTCGCTGACCTCGTAGGTCTGGTCGCGGTTGAGAATGCGAAGCGTTGTCAAGGCCGCACCCTGTGAGGACATGGGTGAATCTGTCAGACCTTCCCCCCGGCGATCGATTTCTCTGTCCTCTCCCATTGCAATGGAATCGTTGACACCAAGTGTGCCGTTTTATTCCACAGGATGGCCATGGATCAACCTTCTGGAGGGTCCGGGGACGCACCGTTTTTCTGTACAGTAGGGAGTATCAATGCCCGCCGCGCCGGGCGGCCATTACATGCCCAGGTAGGACCGCTTGATTTCCGGGTTTTCCATCAATTTCCGGCTGGACCCCGACATGGTGATCCGGCCGGTTTCAAAAACATAGGCGCGGCCCGCCAGCTCGAAGGCCGTCAAGACGTCCTGCTCGACCAGGATGACCGCGACGCCCTCGGCGTTGATCCCCTGCACGATAGCGGAAAGCTCTTCCACGATGCGGGGCGCAAGACCGAGGGAAAGCTCGTCGATCAGCAAGAGCTTGGGGGAGGCCATCATCCCGCGGGCGATGGCGCACATCTGCTGTTCGCCGCCGGACAGGCTGCCGGCCAACTGAGCGCGCCGCTCCCGCAGAATGGGGAAGTGCTGGAAGACCCGTTCGACGTCCGGCTGCAGCTCCTTGGCGGAGAGCTTCCTGGCATAGGCCCCCATCAGGAGGTTGTCTTCGAGGGACATGGCGGGAAAGAGCCGGCGCCCCTCGGGGACATGAGAGATCCCCTGCTCGACAATTTTATCGGAGGTTGCGCGCTCCATCGACTCGCCGTCGAATACGAAAGAGCCCGCTGTCGGCGTCAAGATGCCGGAGAGGGTCCGCAGAAAGGTCGTTTTTCCGGCGCCGTTGCTCCCGACAATAGCGACAATCTCACCGGGATGGACCTCGAGATCGATCCCCCACAGAATCTGGATGTCTCCGTATCCCGCCTCGAGGCCTTCGACCTTCAGGAGCGGCGATCTGTTCGTGGTTTGCATCTTACTGTTCCCTCACCGGCGATTCGATCCTCATCCGCCGCTTTCGGCGAGGCGGGCGGCGAATTTGTCCCCCAAATACGCACGGATCACCTGCTCGTCGCTGGTGACGTCCCGTGGGTCGCCGTCCGCGATCTTTTCACCGTGATGAAGGACGAACACCCGGTCGGAGAGCCCCATAATCACCTTCATGACGTGCTCGATGATCAGGATGGTGACCCCCTGATCCCGGACCTTGCGGATGAGGGCGATGGCCTCTTGCGTCTCGGTCTGGTTCAGGCCCGCGTTGACTTCGTCCAGGAGCAGCAGCTCCGGGCTTGTGGCCAGGGACTTCGCCAGCTCGAGCCGTTTCCGCTCCACCAGGGTGAGCTCCGAGGCAACCCGATCCGCCATCCGGGAAAGACCGACGAATTCCAATTTCTCTCTCGCGATCTCTCTGGCGCGGGTGATGGTGCTCTTATTGTGGGTGTGGCCGAACAACGCGCCCATCAAGACGTTGTCGAGCGCGGAAAGGCTCGGGAACGGTTGAACGATCTGGAAGGTGCGGGCGATGCCCAGGCGCGTCACCCGATGGGGTTTCAGACCGTCGAGACGGGCCCCGTTGAAGGTGAGCGTCCCTTTCGAGATGGGGAAGACCCCGGTGATGCAGTTGACCAGCGTGGTCTTGCCCGCGCCGTTGGGGCCGATGAGACCGAGGATCTCGCCCTTGCGGACGTTGAAATCCACGTCCGAGACCGCGGTCAGCCCCCCGAACCCTTTGGTGACACCTTTGCCTTCGAGGAGAATTTCTCTGCTCATACGCGGTATCGCCGGATGTTCTCGAGCAAAACCGGCCCGATCGACTTCCAGTTCCCCTTCCCCTTGGCCCGAAATTCCTGGTAGAGGGAGAAGAACCCTTTGGGCATGAAGATGACGACCACGACCATGACGATCCCGAGGAACGCGCTGTGGAACTCCAGGAACGCCCCCCAGAGATAATCGTTCACGAGCTCGATGAAAGCGGCGCCCAGGATGGGACCCATGATGGTCCCGACCCCTCCGATGAGCGACATGACGATGGCCCGGATGGAGAACAGGATGTCGAAAACGTCGATCGGCTCCAGGAAGGCCGCGCGGTAGGCGTACACCCCCCCCGCCATGGCCGGGTAGATCGCCGAGAGGACGAAGGCGTAAATCTTGTACTTGGTGGTCTCGACGCCCAGCATCGCGGCGGCGTCTTCGTTCTCCCGGATGGCGACCAGGCCGAAGCCGAGGCGGCTCCGGGTGACCCAATACTGGGTCAGGAATGACAACAGCGCGACCCCGAGCATCGCGTAATAGAAGTACCGCGTGAAGAAATCGGGGCCGCCGCTGATCAGCGGCAGGCTGATTCCCTCTCCCCCGCCCGTGATCTCGAAATTTTCGGCCAGCTCGCGGATGGCCTCCGCGACGCCGTAGGTGGCAATCGCGAAATAGTGCCCTCTCAGGCGAAGAATCGGGACGCCCAACATGAAGGCCACCAGCCCGCCGGCGAACGCCCCGATGAGCAGCGTGGGGAAGAAGCCCATGCCCGCGTTCATGAAGATGGCCGTCATGTAGGCGCCTATCCCCAAGAAGGCGGCGGGCGCGAAGGAGGGGTATCCGGTCAGCCCGCCGATGAAGTTCCAGCTCATGGCCAGGATGGCGATGAGGAGGACGTCGAACCATTTCCGGATCTCGTCATTGGGCTCGAAAACCGGAATCAAGGCAAACAGGACGAGTCCCAGCGAGAAGACCGTCAATTGAAATTTCGTCCAGGGCCTGAACATTTACTTTGCGTACCCCGCCTTCCCGAGCAACCCCTCGGGCCGGATGAACAGGACCAGGACCATGATGATGAACCCGATGGCGTTCTGATAGCCGGGGCCGAAATAATAGGCCCCGAAGTTCTCGACGAGTCCCAGCACGAGGCCTCCCACGAGGGCGCCCATCATGTTGCCCAGGCCGCCGATGATGCAGATGACGAAGGACTTGGCCAGGAACTCGAGGTCCATCACGGGCGAGATGGAGAACCCCACGCTCACGAGCGAGCCCGCCGCGCCCGCCAAGGCCGCGCCCAGACCGAAGGTGATCGCGTAAATTCGTCCGATGTTGACCCCCATCAGGCGCGCCCCGTCCAGGTCCATCCGGGTGGCGCGGATGGCCCGGCCGGTCCGGGTCTTGGCCATGAACCAGAACAGAAGCCCCGTCAGCAGGAACCCCATGAAGAAAAGCGACAGGCGAATGAGGGGAATGACCAGGCTGCCGACGCGGAAGGAGAACTCGGCGTATGCGGTCTGGACGACCCGGTAGTCCCCCGTCCAGAAATAGAGCGCCATGTTCACTACGAACAACTCGAGTCCGAAGGTCAAGATCAGCGTGATGAACAACGGGGCCCGGATGACCAGATTGATCATAACTTTGCCTCTTCAGGTCTGTTATTGGTATTGATGGCTCCCGCCTCAGGATTGTTAACGATGTGCATAGACCAACTACAAAAAAGACTGCCCATGATCAATGCGTAACAGCCGTCACCGCACCCTGGATGATGCGGTGACGGCTTTTCTGCTACTGCCGATGACGCCAGGCGGTTCTTCGGGCCCGGACTCTCGAGATGCGCTCGTCGCGCTCGCTGTCTTTCGTATCAGCGGCGAAAACACACAGATGTAGCAACCGCTCACGGGCATGGAGTCCGCCCCCAAGCAGGCAGGAATCCTCTATGCGAACATCCTCACCCTCGCCTATCGCAGAATAGCTACGGGTCTTCGCTTCCCTCGTCTGCTCAAGAAATGAATCGGCGGCTGCCCTGCTTGCGACCTCCGCGACATTGCCGGACCGACGGATAGCATCCATGGCGTAGCTGCGCACCAATTTTCCAGACATGTCGGCAAAAGTTTCGGGATAACGAAAGAGATCAAGCCCGGCGATTTTGCCGTTGATTGCAAAGAGCGCACCGACCTGCTCCTGCTGCTGCGGAATTCCCTTAACGTATTCTTCAACCTGATCCCGGCGTGACTTGTAGAGATCGCTCATCGCCCCGGTGGGGGCTTCGGCGCGAAACTCCATCCGCAGGTCGTCTATCTGGGCCCACACTTCAGATTGATCAGCACGCCGGGTGCCGGCAGAGCGCATGCTACTCGAAACCGCTGCGACTTTTTTCTGGCGCAGGTTGCTGAAAGCAAGGTCTGGAGATACATCGAAGTCG
>JASLXW010000559.1 GCA_030740135.1 Nitrospinota bacterium | reverse complement strand
CCAGGGACCTCCTCTCTCTCTGTTGGCCCCTGGAACCCTACTCCCTACCCAAGGAGATGTCTCACATCTATCTGAACTTATACAAATCTCGATGTTCCGATAAAACCAGCTTCGCGGTGTGGCGAGGAGGCTTCAGTCTCCGCCGGCTTTCGATTCGGCGCGGCGTTGGGACGCGGGCGAAGGGTCAACCGGCCCGCGCCTCCGCGAGACGACGCCCTCGTGAATGAAGTGAACCCACGACCGGACCCCGACCCGACGTTGCGCTTTGCGGCGGATGGATGTGAAAAATCCAGGTCAAGCAGAGTTGACACATTAAAGAGGCTTGATTTTATACTATGTGAAAATTCGAGGCTTGCTGATCATCATCAAGTCGATTCTCGTGATCCGAAAGGAGAAGCGGATGGCGTATATCCGGCAGATCGAACATTCCGAAGCAACCGGCGAGTTGAAGACGTTCTACGACGACCTGGCGGAAATTGCGGGCGGCGTGCCGAACGTCGTCAAGCTGGCCGGCCTGAAGCTGCCCGCCATGAAGGCCGCCCAGGATCTTTATCAGTCGGTCCTGTACCATGACTCGGGCCTGACAATGGCGCAAAAAGAGATGGTCTCTACGGTGGTCTCGGTCATCAACGGATGCGACTACTGAGTGGAGCATCACGGAGGGTCTCTCCGTGAGGCGACGGGCGACGAGGCGCTCGCCCGGCAAATCATCGAGGATTTCCGCAAGGCGGACGTGGACAGCCGGACGATGCGGATGCTGGAGTTCAGCGAGAAGCTCACGAAGGATTCCCCGGCGATGTCCGAGGCGGACGTCGCGGCCCTTCGCGCGGAAGGGATGACGGACGAGGAGATCCTCGACCTGGTACAGCTCATCGCCTATTTCAATTACACCAACCGCGTGGCCACGGCCCTGGGGGTGGACCCGGAGGAACCCCGCCGCTGAGATTTCCCGCGTGTGGTGTCCGCGCATATCCGGACAAAGGCCGGTCTCCGGCGCCTTGGCGGGCGGGGCGCGTCGTAAGTTGAATTGTTTCCGCCTCCTGTGATAACTTGCCGGCTCCTCAGAGAAACGGCTTCAAATCGTCCGGCGCGTCCGGTTGGACCGCACGCCTTGCCGATGGGGATTTTCATGACCCGGAAAAATCACCCCGCGCAAACCTCCGCCGCCGTTGCCGATGTCCCCTGTATCAGCCTGCGAAACATCGAGATGGTCTACAAGAGCCGGGGAAAGCCGGAGTTCCTGGCCGTTCGGGACGTGTCCGTGGACATTCGGGACCAGGAGTTGTTCGCCATCGTCGGCCCGACCGGCTGCGGGAAATCGACCCTCCTTCTGAACGTCAGCGGGCTGCTTCAGCCTACGGGCGGAGAGGTGAGAATCCGCGGCGGCAGCGTGGAGGCGGCCAAGAGCGGCAACCAGTTCGGGTTCATCTTCCAGGACCCGGTGCTCCTGCCCTGGCGGACCGCCATCGATAACGTCCGGCTCCCCCTGGAGGTGACCGGGACGTATAACGGCGGGGAGGAGGACCGGTGCCGGGCGCTCCTGAAATTCGTCGGCCTGGAAAAATTTTCCCGCCACTATCCCCACGAGCTTTCCGGCGGGATGCGCCAGCGGGTGGCCATCGTGCGCGCCCTCGCCCACGACCCCTCGATCCTGTTGCTCGACGAGCCCTTCTCGGCCCTGGACGAGATCACCAAGCGGCGGCTCCACTTGGAGTTCCTCGACCTGTGGGCGAACGAAAACAAGACCGGCTTGTTGATTACCCACGATCTCTACGAGGCGGTGTTCATGTGCGACCGCGTGGCCGTCATGTCCCCCAACCCTGGGCTAATCAAAGAGATCATCGAGGTCACCCTTCCGCGGCCACGGACGAATGAGATACGCGACTCCAAAGAATTTCATGATTTGACCTACTACGTTCGCAACGTTTTGGGGGAGTTCTAAGCATGACGAAAGGTTCTCCTAGAAACGAAAGGCTCCGGGGTTTCTTGGAGAGCTATGGCCCGGCGCTCATCTTTCTGTTCGTGGGTCTGGTGGCCTGGCAGATCGTGGTGACGGCGCTAAAGATTCCGGATTGGTTTATCCCTACGCCGCTCAGAATTGCCGAGGCGTTCACGACAACAAAGTTTCTCTGGAGGCACACCTACACGACGCTGATCGAGGCCTTGAGCGGCTTCGGTCTGTCGGTGGTAATCGGGACATTGATGGCGGCGGGAATCGCCAACTCCCGGGTACTTGAACGGGGTGTCTTTCCTTACATCTCGCTGTCAACCTCCATTCCGATCGCGGCGACGGCGCCTCTGCTCATCATCTGGATGGGGCACGACATGAAGCCGAAGATCGCGCTGGCGATGATCATCACGTTTTTCCCGATTGTCGCCAACACAACCCGGGGCC
>JASLXW010000558.1 GCA_030740135.1 Nitrospinota bacterium | reverse complement strand
ATCTCTTTGTAGGCGGCGCCGATCTCCTTGAGGGAGCCGAGGTATTCCTTCTTGTCGGCGATGAACCAGGTCATCCGGACGATGTGTTCCGGCCCGGCCCCGGCCTCATTGAGCACCATGACGATGTTTTGGAAAACCTGGCGAGCCTGCCCGGCGAAGTCATCCGTCTCGAACTGCTCCCGCTCGTTCCAGCCGACTTGACCGGCGACGAACACCATCCTGCCGCCGGCCACCAGTCCGTTGCTGTAACCCTTGGGCCGCGGCCATCCCGGGGGCTGAAGTATCTCCACTGCGAATCTCCCTTATTTCCTGTTGTGGAGTTGACCCCCTTTTTTGCTTGGGTGCGGATGGGTGCAAAAAATTGGGGCTTTAACTACGAGACATTCTCGACCCCGGCGTGCAGGCCGGAGAGCACCTTCTCCGGTGTCACGGGGAGGTCCGTCACGCGCACGCCGACGGCGTCGTATACGGCGTTGGCAATGGCGGTGGCCGTCGGGACCAGGACCCCTTCGGAGAACTCTTTGGCGCCGAAGGGGCCGGTGGGCTCGGGCTCTTCGATGAACCTGCACTCGATGGGGGGTATGTCCAGGATGTTGGGCGCCTTGTAATCCATCAGGGTCGGGTTGGTGACGACCCCCCCGGAGTAAACCACTTTTTCGATGAGGGCGTAGCCGATTCCCTGCGTCGCCCCTCCCTGGAGCTGTCCCACGATCGCAACTTGGTTGATGACCTGCCCCACGTCGTGGGAACAGACCAGACGCAAGACTTTCATCTCCTCCGTGTCCACGTCGACCTCGACATCGGCGATGTGGGTGAAATAGGTCATCGTCGCCGCGCCCCCGCGGGGACTCCCATCCTGACAGTCCGGGATAACGGGGGGGGCCACGGCGTCGAAAACGCCCCGGCCCATGATGGGTCCTCCCCGCTTGACGTGGGCGGCCTTGACGATTTCTCCGAACGTCATCCCTTTTCCCGGGGCTCCCGGCATGAGGACCTGTTTGTCCTCCACGCGCAAGTCCCCCACGGGGACTTCCAGAAGATCAGAAGCCCGATCCAGGAGTTGCCGCTTGGCGTCCGCCGCGGCCAGTCGGACGACGTTGCCCACGTTATAGGTGACCCGGCTGGCCGCCGTGTGATTTTCGAAGGGGGTTGCGTCGGTGTCGGCCGAGACGACGCGCACGTCCTCGATGCCGATGCCGAGCTCCTCGGCGGCGACCTGGGCCGCCATGGTGAGCTGCCCGGCGCCGACTTCGATGACCCCCGAGACGACCTGAATGGTCCCGTCCTCCATCATCTTTACGATGGCCGAGGAGCTGAGTCCTCCCGAGACGTTCATCCCGCATGCGATCCCCCGGCCCCGCCGCACCGAGTGGCCGCCGTCTCCGCCGGGAATGTCCGCTTCCCAGCTTACGCACCGGGCGGCATCCTCCAGGGTCTTTTTCAACCACACCCCGGGCATCTTCTGGCCGTTGGCCAGCGAGTCTCCGTGCTCCATGCCATTGATCCGCCGAAGGTCCAGGGGATCGATCCCGAGCTCCCTGGCGACGGCGTCCATGTGGGACTCGACGGCGAAGGTACTCTGGGGGTTTCCGTAACCCCGGAACGCCCCGCTGATGGCCTTGTTCGTGTAGACGGTGTAGCCCACGGTCCGCACGTGGGGAATGCGGTAGACACCCTTGGCATAGATGGCGCCACACGCGACAATCATGGGGCCGTGGCCCGTGTAGGCGCCCGTGTCGTAATACAGCTTGGCCTCGCGGGCGGTGAGTCGCCCATCGCGCTTCACGCCGCTTCGGATTTCAATGACGGCGGGATGGCGGGGAAGGCTCGCGATGAACTCTTCATCACGCGTGAACTGCATGCGCACCGGTTTCCCCGCTTGAAGGGCCAACAGGGCGGCGTACATCTCCACCCGGGATTTCTTCCCGCCGAAGCCCCCGCCGACCGCTGAGCCGATGACGCGAACTTTGCTGAAGGGAAGCTTCAGAACCTTGGAGATCAGCCCCTGGGAATAAAAGACCCCTTGGGTGTTCACCCGGATGGTCAAACCCCCTTGCCCATCCGGGATGGCCAGGGCCGTGTGGGACTCCAGGTAGGTCCTCAGGTCTTGCATGCCCGTTCTCCTTCATTCTTCCATGCGGGGGGGGGCGGATCGGACGGAAGCCCTTCCCCAGTGGGAGAGGTTGGGTCTCAGAGGTGGGCGGATGGAAATAAGCAATTCGGAATTTTCGCACCCTCATTGACAATTGTAAAAGATCGGCAGTCTGAAATTCAATGAACGTCCATCCTTTCGGGCCGCATCTTGAGAGTTCGCTTCCCGTCTGTATAGGTTCAGATAGATGTGAGACATCTCCTTGGGTAGGGAGTAGAGTTCCAGGGGCCAACAGAGAGAGAGGA
>JASLXW010000557.1 GCA_030740135.1 Nitrospinota bacterium | reverse complement strand
CAGCAGTCCGGACGGCCGTGCGGTCCGTTTCTTTCCGAGACAATTGTGATAATGTGTGCGGCATCGCCCCGCCGGTCCGACATGTCGCGGCGAATGGCGGGGCGATGAGGAGTTTGAACACCGTCGTTGGACCATCCATGAATCTGCTTCAGGCCATAGAGAACCGAAAGATTCGCTCAGCCGTGATCGGGGCGGGCTACGTCGGCCTTCCCTTGGCCGTGGAGTTTGCCCTGGCCGGGTACGACGTAACCGTCATCGATATCGACGCCGACAAAGTCCGCCGGATCAACAAGGGGGAAAGTTACATTCCCGATGTGTCCGAAGCGTCGCTCCGCCGGGCCGTCCGGGAGAAGAGGCTTCGCGCCACCGTTGACTATTCCGAGATTCGGCGGATGGATTCGGTCAACATCTGTGTGCCGACCCCCCTGCGAAAGACAAAGGATCCGGACCTGTCCTATGTCGTCACCGCCACCGAGAATGTCCGAGACCATCTGCACCGGGGCTTGCTGGTCATCCTGGAAAGCACAACCTATCCCGGAACCACCGAGGAAATTGTCCTGCCCATTCTCGAGGAAACCGGGCTCCGCGTCGGACAGGATTTTCATCTTGCCTTCTCCCCGGAACGGGTGGATCCGGGCAACCCCCAATACTCCACCCGGAGCATCCCCAAGGTGGTGGGAGGAATCACGCCGGCGTGCTGCAAGCTGGCGGCTACGCTCTATCGCAACTGCATCGATAAAGTCGTCCCCGTTTCCTCCACGCGCGTAGCGGAGTTGGTCAAGCTTCTGGAAAACACGTTCCGGAGCGTGAACATCGGCATGGTGAACGAGATGGCCCTGCTGTGCAACCAGCTCAAGATCGACGTCTGGGAGGTCATCGACGCGGCCAGCACCAAGCCGTTCGGATTCATGCCTTTTTATCCCGGCCCGGGCCTGGGCGGCCATTGCATCCCGGTCGATCCCTTCTACCTCTCGTGGAAGGCGAAGATGAACGGCTTTGAAGCCCGGTTCATCGAGCTGGCGGGCACGGTCAATTCCATGATGCCCGGCTTCGT
The DNA here is from genome assembly GCA_030740135.1 of Nitrospinota bacterium. Next base: position 1,359 of record JASLXW010000557.1, on the reverse strand, counting down.
GGTCGAGAAGGTCACCGAGGCCCTGAACAGACGCAGCAAGAGCGTCCGGGGCTCCCGCGTCCACGCCCTGGGCGTCACCTACAAGCGGGACACCGACGATATCCGGGAATCCCCCGCCCTGGATGTCCTCACCCTCCTGGCCGAGCGGGGCGCCCGGTTGTCTTACACCGACCCCTACGTGTCGGAAATCCAGGTGCTCGACAAGCGGCTCAAGGGGGTGGAGGGCCGGCCGGCGGTCTTGCGGGCGGCCGATTGCGTCGTCCTCCTCACCGATCACAAGGCCTTTGCGCTGAAGGACATCCTCAAGGACGCAAAGATCATCGTGGACACCCGCAACGCGTTCAAGAAATTCAAAAACCGCAAGATTTTCAAACTCTGAGCCTTCCCCCCGTCGGGGCGGACTTGGAGGAGGCGGCGCGGCGCGCTGCCATGAAGAAAGAGGACGAATGGCACTTCACCTGGTCACCGGGGGCGCGGGATTCATCGGCTCCCACCTCGCCGCCCGGCTCGCCGAGCGCGGGGACGCGGTCCGCATCCTCGATAACGAATCCACGGGGTCTTCGGAAAACCTGAACGATCTCGGCCAACGGATCGAGCTCCTCAAGGGGGACATCCGGGACCCCGAGGCCCTCGAGCGCGCGGTCCGGGGCGTGGAATGCGTCTTTCACCTGGCCGCCCTGCCCTCGGTTCAGCGCTCGGTCAAGTTTCCGCTGGAGTCGGAGGCGGTCAACGCGATGGGAACCCTACAGGTCCTGGAAGCCGCGAAGGCCGAAGGCGTCCGAAGGGTCGTCTATTCGTCCTCCTCTTCGGTCTACGGGGACACCGCGACGCTGCCCAAGCATGAGGAACAACCGCCGAACCCGCTGTCGCCCTACGCCTTGAGCAAGCTGTCCGGCGAGTGGTACTGCCGGATCTATTACGACCTGCACGGCCTCGAGACCGTGGGGTTGCGCTATTTCAACGTGTTCGGACCCCGGCAGGACCCCGGCTCCGATTATGCGGCCGTCATCCCCCGCTTCATTCACGCCCACCTCGGCGGACAGCGCCCGGTGGTCTTCGGAGACGGCGAGCAGACGCGGGACTTCACTTTCGTCTCCAACGCGGTGGACGCGAACCTGCGGGCGGCGGCGGCCGAGAAGGCCCCGGGGCGGACTTTCAACGTGGCGTGCGGAACGAGAACTTCTTTGAACGAACTGCTCGCCCTGCTACGGGAGATCACCGGGTCCTCCGTCGAGGCGGACTACGGGGCCGCCCGCCCGGGCGACGTCCGGGACTCGCAGGCCGATATCAGCCTGGCCCGCGAGATTCTGGGCTATGACCCGGCCGTGGAGCTGGCGGATGGGCTTCGGACAACCGTGG
>JASLXW010000556.1 GCA_030740135.1 Nitrospinota bacterium | reverse complement strand
CCAACCAGGTGGAACACCAACTTCAAACTGGCCCCGGTACTCTCTTAGATGCCGCTTGATAAAGGGGGTCCACTACAGTGGGGAGAACTTCAAAAGTGCGACGAAGAGCGAATTTACCGTTAAAAGTACTGTGAAGCGCTTCCACAGACGATCGCTTTCGTTCTCGGAAAGTCGTACAGTCAATTCCAAAATCCTGATCTTCTCGCTCCGTTCTAGAGGCGGCCCGGATGCAAAACTTTCGCCGTCATGAGTCATGAACAATGGGTCCTTCCAGTTATCGCTACGACCTTTGAGGCATAGCTATTAATTATATGGTTTCCGGTTAAAATTCAATTCCGGGCTTGCCCCCACAAGATAAACCGAGGACGAGAGGATCTAAGCCGAAATTATTCCACGAAGACGGCCTGATGTCTAAGCCCGCATCATTGACATGTCTTTTTGGGGAAGGCGGTGTCACAGTGAAGCCATTTTTGGGAAACAAGTTTGGTGAAATGAGGCTTACACCAAAGAAACACGCGCTCCGCGATTCTGACTGGGACTTTATGGCCTGATGGGGCAACATGGGACTCTGGCAGAGGAACGACACCTGATTCCCTTTCAGGTGTAAAAGACCTGCAATGCAACTATTTGGTGAAGTATCCCTTTTGATTACAAGAAAATCATCGCAGGCAATCATGTGGTTGTGCGCTTGACGTGTAGCGGTCCCGGCTATAGGTTTGATTTGGTCGAGTTTCGGCGCTGAATGTTGCGCCAATTGGCGAATTTGTAAAACCGGACCGAACCGGGGTGGGCGGCGTTCCCAACCGCCGGAGAGGAGAGTTGATTGAGAGTCAGGAAAGCCGTCTTTCCCGTCGCGGGGCTGGGGACCCGGTTCCTGCCCGCCACGAAGGCGTCCCCCAAAGAGATGCTCCCCCTGCTGGACAAGCCGCTCATCCAGTACGGCGTGGAAGAGGCCAAGGCCGCCGGCATCGATGAGGTCATCTTCGTCACGGGGCGCGGGAAGCGGGCCATCGAGGATCACTTCGACGTCTCGGTGGAGCTGGAAAAAGCGCTGGAGGAGAAAGGCCAGACCGAGCTCCTCGAAGAGGTCCAGGCCATCTCCAACATGGTCCAATGCGTTTACATCCGGCAGAAGGAGGCCCTGGGCCTGGGACACGCAATCCTGTGCGCCCGGGACTTGGTGGGAGATGAGCCGTTCGTCGTCATCCTGAGCGACGACATCATCGACGCAGAAAAACCAGTTGCGGCCCAGGCCATCGAAGCGTTCGACAACCATGGTGGGTCCGTGGTTGCGCTGAAGACCATACGGCGCGAGGCGATCAGCGCTTACGGGGTCATTTCGGGGGAAACTGTCGAAGAGCGCGTCTGGCGAATTCGGGACTTAGTGGAAAAGCCGGCCCCTGAAGACGCCCCTTCGGACCTCGCAGTGATCGGGCGGTACGTGCTCACCCCGGCGATCTTTGATATCCTGAGTGAGACGCAACCGGACCACCGCGGCGAGATCCAGCTCACGGACGGTCTTCGGGTCTTGTGTCGGCAAGAGCCCGTCTTCGGTCTGGTGTTCGAGGGGAAGCGCTACGACGCCGGAAACGTCTTGGGATTCCTGGAAGCGACGGTCGAGCTTGCGCTGAAGCGGCCCGACCTGTCGGAAACCTTTCGGACATACCTCAAGGGCCTTGCGCTCTGAGGAAGGAGCCGGCCGGTCCGGCCGGAGGTCCACGCTCGGATCGACCCGCCGGACCCATCTGCCATGAACGCTGACCCGGACGAACCTCCCGCCCGCGAGAAGCGGCGGCACGGCCGCCTCCGGCGGCGCGACCTCGCGCCCGCCCCGGTCTTTCTCCCCTTTTCCTCCCGCCGCGCCTAAATGGAATCCTCCTTACTTCCCCGAATCATCATTTTTATCATCCTGATGTGCGTGTCGGCCTTCTTTTCCGCTTCGGAGGTCGCCCTGTTCAGCCTGCGGCGGTCCCGCATCGACCACCTGAAAACCCAGGGACTGTCCATCGCCCAGACCATCTCAGACCTCCTGGCGCGGCCCCGGCGCCTCATCATCACCATCCTGATTGGAAATGAAACCGTCAACCTGGCCGCCGCGGCGATCGTCGCCTCGCTGGTCATCACCCTGGCCGGGGACGGATACAAATGGCTGGCCATCTTGATCATGACGCCCATTCTCATGATCTTCGGGGAGATCACCCCCAAGTCCATCGCCCTGCGTCGCCCCGAGCGGGTCTCCCGGTGGGTGGGGCGCCCCCTTGCGGCCTTCGCCGTCGCGGCGACGCCGCTGCGTTGGATTTTCCGGAACGCGTCCGAATGGATCATCCGCATCCTCAGCGGGGGCCGCCAGACGGCCGACAACATCCTGTCCGAGGACGAGTTCCGCACCTGGGTGGACATGGGGCATGAAGTC
>JASLXW010000555.1 GCA_030740135.1 Nitrospinota bacterium | reverse complement strand
CCTGTCGGGCGTTCAGATCGGCTCGATTACAAGCAGCTTCTTCGTCACGTACGCTTTGATGCAAGTCCCGGGCGGCGTCCTGGCCGACCGGTGGGGTTACCGGAAGACGCTGGGGGCCACGTACGCCCTGGCCGGCCTCGCCCTGGCGGGAATCGCCGTCGGGGGCGTCACGTACGGCCTGCTCCTGGCTTTCGTGGGACTCCACGGTCTCGGGGCGGGATGCTTTTTCCCCTCGTCCTTCGGCTACATGCTCACCCGGTCGGCTCCCAATCGCCGCGCCTTCAACGGGGCGGTGGTCTTCACGGGGCTGTTCGTCGGCCTGGGCTTCGGTCTCCTGATGGCGGGTCCGCTGTATGCGTGGCTCGATAGTTGGAGACTCCCCTTCTTCCTCCTCGCCGGGCCGACGCTGGCGCTCGCGGCGTACTACGGATTGCGCATGAAGGAAATTCCCCGGAAACGCTCGGCGACGAAATTGAGCGCGGTCTTCTTCGACTGGAGCGTGATCGCGGTGATGCTGGCGAACTTCTGCTCTCTGTACGGGTTCTGGCTGGCCGTCAGTTGGGGGCCGGCCTTTCTACAGTCGGAGCGAAACCTCAGCGTAACCCATTCGGGGGTGTTCACGGCCCTCTACGCGGCGGCGGCGATCCCGGCGAGTCTTTTGGCGGGGCGCATCTCAGACCGGATCGGACGCAAGCGGCTTTGTGTCATTCTCTTCCCCCTGGCGGCCGCGGCCGTCCTTGTCATGTCTTTCGCCCATTCCCGGCTCTGGCTGGCTCTGTCCCTGTTGGCGTTCGGGGCGTTGGGCAAGCCCGCCGTCGAACCGATCATGTTGGCCTGGCTCGGAGACCGCGTGGCCCGGGTCAAACCCGAGGCCATGGGAAGCACGATGGGGGTGGTGAACTTCATCGGCCAGGTTTCCGGGGTGATCGCCCCTGTTCTCACCGGCTGGATACGCGACGTAAGCGGCTCGCTGGCGGGCGGGTTCTACGTCGGCGGGGCGATCGTCTTCGCCGGCTTTCTGCTCTGCCTCTCCGCCCGGGAATAAACAAAGGACGGGGTCGGCGGGGGATTGTCCCGCATCTCTCACCGATGGTCCCGGCCGGTGTCAATCGTCAAATATGCCCTGAATCCGGAGCGGATCCCCGGGAAGGCGTCTATGATTCGCATCCGGTCCATTTTTCGAACCCGCACGATTTTCAAAGTTCCCTGAAATCCCGCTAATGTTCCCACAACGGCAGACCGAAAAGGAGAGACAAGGGAATTCAATCAGCCTCAAAAACGCGTCTGTTCATGAACGAGGAAACCCAAGAGAATGCCCGCCGAACTAAGCACGAAGGCACAGGCAAAAGAAAAGCTCAGGCCCATCGACATCCAGGTTCTGAGGGTCGGATCGCATCTTGAGTTTCCCCTGTACGTTCAGGGAGAGGGAGATCACCGGTTCAAGCTCCTTCAAGGCGCGAACCATTCGTTCTCGCAAAATGTCTTCGACCGAATTCAAAGGGATTACGAAGGCACGGCATACATCTACCCGGAACACGTCGAGCCCTTTGAAGAGGCCGCCAAGGCCGCCTTGAACTCAACGTTCACGGATCCAGCGAAAAAACCGGAGGAGAAGGTCGACGCCTTGATGCATCACGCGGATCATAAGCTTCAGGACGCCCTGGATGATCCCGACCCTTATGAATTACCTGATTTTCAACAAGTTTCCGATTTTCCAGAGTATGTGAGAATGCTCCTGGAGGGAGAAACTACACGAACTCATTGGTTTTGGGTGTCATGGGGAAAAACGAATCCCTCTCCACGCATTCCCTCCAAGTTTGCATGTACGAGATGATGCTCGTGAACCAGCTTTCCGACGTCCAATTGACGACCAAGGAGAAGGAAGAGGTCGCCCTCGGATTCATCAGTCATGACATCGGCAAAGTCCACATCGACAAGAGCATCCTCAACAAAATCGCCAAACCCAACAGCTTGGAGTGGAGGATCGTCCGGCAGATTCCCGAACGCAGCGTATCGATTCTGAAGGAATGGGGAATCACGGGGGACATGGCCCTTGAGATCGTCCGACACCACCGGGAACATCATGACGGAACCGGGTACCCAGAACAGCTCAGCGGCGATGACATCCCGGTTCTGGCCCGCATCTGTTGCATCACAGACGACTTTTCCTCGCTGACCACACGGAAACCCTATCGGCCGGCGCTCTCACCCTACGACGCACTCTGGATCATGAGGGTTGACAATGAAGGACACTACGACCCAGACCTCCTCGGCCTCTTCGTTGACATCCTTGTCGGCTAACCCGAAAAGGCGGCTGGTGGTCAGAACCGCAAACGGAGGCGGGCGCCTGTGGTGGCGGTAGGCGACGGCGCGCTGAGCTTTTGGGCGGCGCTCGGGCAGGTGTGGCCCGAGACGC
>JASLXW010000554.1 GCA_030740135.1 Nitrospinota bacterium | reverse complement strand
ATGGTGTTGCGGGATTTGGGATGGCTGGACCGGGGCGAGCCCTTCCGGAACCTGCTGACGCAGGGGATGGTCATCAAGGACGGCCGGAAGATGTCCAAGTCCTATGGCAACGTCGTGGACCCGGACGCAATTATCGAAAAACACGGCGCGGACACCGCCCGCCTGTTCATGTTGTTCGCCGCGCCGCCGGAGAAGGAGCTGGAATGGAGCGATTCGGGCGTGGAGGGGTGCCACCGGTTCTTGAACCGTGTCTGGCGCCTGGTGACAGGGTCGGCGGCGGAGGTGCGGGGCCTCGACGCCTCGCCCGGGGATTCGCTGACGCCGGGTGAGCGGGACTTGCGGAAGAAGGTCCACCAGACCATCCGTAAAGTGACTGAAGACGTCGAGCGGCGGTTCCGGTTCAACACGGCCATCGCCGCCATCATGGCGCTGGTCAACACCCTCCAGGCCGCTTCGCCGGAGAAGATGTCGCGGGCGGTCTTGAAAGAGGCCCTTCAGGCCGTCGTGGTCCTGCTCTATCCCTTCGCGCCGCATCTTGCGGAAGAGCTTTGGAGGGAGCTGGGATGCGAGACGGATCTGGCGGAGCGCCCTTGGCCGGGTTTCGACGCCGGGATCGCCGCCGAGGAGACCTGGACCATTGTCGTTCAGGTGAACGGCAAGGTCCGGAGCCGGATCGACTTTCCCGCCTCGACCGATGAGGAGGAGATTCGCAGCCGGGCGCTGGAGGATGAGCGGATACGGAGCTGGATCGACGGAAAAGAGGTCCGGCGGGTGATCGTCGTACCGGGGAAACTGGTCAATGTGGTTGTGTAAATCGACATGCGCGCGGCTCGGGCTTCTCGCGGCCGGACTGGTCCTGTCGCTTTCGGCCTGCGGCTACCACCTTCAGGGAACGGGCGGGTCCTCCCTTCCCCCGAACATCAAGAAAATCCACGTCCCCATCTTCACCAACAACACCGTGGAGCAGGGGATCGCGGTCCGCGTCACCGACTCGGTGCGCAACGCCCTCCTCAACGACGGCCGCGTCTCCCTGGCCAGTGGAATCGCCGACGCCGACGCCGTGCTGGAAGGGCAGATCCTTCAATATCGCCTTCGCGCCATCGCGTTCAGCACGGCCGACCGCGCGCAGGAGCTTCGCCTTCGGCTGACGATGAAAGTCTCTTTGCGGGAGCTGGAAAGCAACAAAGTCATTTTCAACCAAACGATCGTCTCCGACCGGGAATACCGCGTCACCACGAACCTGAGCTCCAACGAGCGCGAGCAGACCCAGGCGTCGCAACAGGCCTCCGACGCCATCGCCCGCGAGCTTCAAAGCCTCCTGATCGAAGGTTTTTAGGTTTGGCCGCTTCCCCCGACGCTGTTTTTAGCGAGACCTTGAAGGCCCTGGCGTCGGGGTCGGTGGCGCCCGTTTACCTTCTGTACGGGGACGAGGATTACCTGCAGGAAGAATTCCGGCGGCGGATTCTGGCGCTTCTTCCCGACCCGTCGACGGCCGATTTCAACTGCGAAAGGCTCGACGCCGAAACGTGCTCCCCCACTGACGTCCGCAACGCCGTCGAGACCCTCCCCTTTCTGGGGGGGCGGAAGTTCGTCATCGTGAGGCGGGCGGAACTCCTCGAGGCCGGGGTCGAAGCGCTGGCGCCCTGCCTGGAAGACCCGCCCGCGTCGGCTTGCCTGGTGCTTTTGGCCGGATCGCTGAAGGCGTCATCCAAGCTTCTCAAGGCGGTCCGCAAACGCGGCGTCGCCGTTCCCACCGACATGTTGAAAGGCCGGACCCTGATGTCCGCGGTGAAAAGGATGGCGGCGCGCCGCGGCTTCAAGCTGGAGGGCGAGGCGCTTTCCCTGGTGGCGGAGAGAAGCAGCGGCGTCCTTTGGCGCGTGGCGTCGGAGCTGGAAAAGCTCGCCCTGCACGTGGAAGCGCAAGCGCCGGCCGGAGACAAGGCGGCCGTCCTCCCGGAGATATCCCTGGAAGTGGTGATCGATGTGGTGGACGATGGGCGGACGGACAACCTGTTCGATCTCACCAACGCTTTGGGCGCGCGCGACGGGGCCAAGGCCCTCGATGCGCTCGAGTTGCTTCTCCGGCGCCAGCACGCGGCGACCGTTCTGGTTTCGGTGATGGCCCGGCACGTCGTCCGGCTCTTGGAAGTGCGGTCGCTCCTCGACGCGGGCGTCCCCGCCGGATCCGTCCCCAAGCGGATGGGCGGAAGCCCGTACTACATCCGGAAGCTGACGGAACAGGCGCAGCGCTTTTCCGACGCCGAGCTTCGAAGCGCCCTTGCAGGGTTGCAGCGCGCGGACATTCAACTCCGGGGAAGCGGCTATCCGGACAGGATCCTGCTGGAAAGACTCGTGATAGACCTTTGTCGATTGCGGAACGGGGGAGGAAAGGGCGGCCTTAGGAGGCGGCCGATTTCTC
>JASLXW010000553.1 GCA_030740135.1 Nitrospinota bacterium | reverse complement strand
AGCGGGGCGCCTCGCCCGGCGGGTTCATCTGGCGGCAACCTCCTCCTAGAGATAACCTTAGAAATAACCGCTCCACTCCCGATTCGATTGTCTCGTTCTTTCAAACCGGTCAGATCCGCCTGGGCGCGAAACCGTTCGGGGCGCGGCCCATTTCCATCACGAACACCTCCAGCGCCTCCCGCGCCAAGCGGTCGCTTCCGGTCCGCTTGAGCCGGCGGTCCGTAGCGAGGAGCTTCCGGTACAGGCCCCGCAGGAACACCGGGCTCGCCTTCGCCACTTGCCGCCGAAGCCGATCGATCGCAAACGGGGGGACCCCGAGAAGCTTTGCCATCTCGCCCGGGGGCATCCCCTGGCGGATGGCCGCTTTGGCGATGGCCCACCGGCGGATCTGATTCCGCAGCACGCCCAGGAGCATGATCGGCGAGGTGCCCGTTTCCACAAGCTGCCCGATGAGGGCGAGCGCCCGGCCGGTGGTGCCCTCCGCGAGCGCGTCCCCCAGCTTGAACATCGCCTCCACCTTGGAGCGGCCCACCAGCTCGCGGATCGCATCCTCGTCCGCCTCACCGCCTGGCCCCAGATAGGCGGCGAGCTTTTCCAGCTCCCCGCGTAGACGGCTCATGGAGGGCTCCACCATTTCCACCAGCAGGGAGGCGGCATCAGGGCGCAGCGAGATGCCCAACCCTTTCGCCTGGAGGGTGAGCCAGGCGGGAAGCTCCCGTTCGCCGGGCGTTTCCACGCGCAGCGCGAGGCCGACCTCCCCCATCCGGCGGAACACGGTACGGCGGTTGTCCGCCTTGTCGCATACGAAAAGGAGAACAGCCTGGGGCGGGGGGGCGTTCAAGACGGAAAGAATGATTCCGGCCTCATTCTCATTCACCTTGTCAATGCCCCGCACCTCGATGAGCCGGCGGGGGGCCATGAAGGGAAGGGTTTCCGCCGCGGCCGCCACCGCGCCGGCCTGGGCCGTCTCCCAATTGAATTTATCGTGGTTGAATTCGCCGGGCCCCTCTTCAAGGACGGCCTCCCGGACGGCCCGGACACACTCGTCCCGCAGAAATTTTTCGGAACCGTGAATGAGGTAGACGGGCGCCAGGCTTCCCCCGCGAATCCGCGCCATAAAATCTTCTACATCCCCCCCCTTCCGCTTCGCGCGGAATGCCCTTGCCACGCCTAAAATCCTTCGAGCACGAGGCTGATCAACTCGTCGGCGAACAGTTGGGAGATGGCACTGCTGGCTCCCTGGCGATTGAGGTCACTGGCTGTGATCGAACCGGAGGCGACATTGAAATCCGATTCCGATTCCAACTCCTGGTTCAAAACCACTTTTTCCCGGACGTTGTCGCGCACGATGACCGAGGTCCGGATCAAGACGCGGTAGCGCTGGACCTGGTCCTGGCGGCTGAATCCGATCGGGGTCAGCGTGTACTCCTCGATAATGGCTTCGAGGGAGACGTCCGCATCGGTGGACTCGACGACCTGGAGCCGGCCGTCGAGCAGGAACCGGGAGCGGACGGCGTTTTCAATCGTCCGCTCGAGGCCGGGCTCATGGGTCCGATTGACAAATCCCGTGATGGAGATGGTTCTCGCATCTTTCAGGGGCCCGGAGCGGCGGGTCCCCTCCAGAGCGTAGCCGCACCCGCCCGCGCCAAAAAGAACAAGCCCGAGCAACAGCCATGCCGCCGGAGAAATCCAATCCCTCACGGAACCATGTCCCGCCTCTTGCGCCGGCGTGGTCAAATGTCGATCTCCAGGGCGATATCGCGCCCTTCCAAAGGGCGGAATACTGTCCGCTCGGACACCAAGACCAGTTCTTCAAACCGTTTCGGGTCAGGCTCACAGATGGCGAGGCTCACATCAACCGGGTGGCCAGCCAAGGCGCGCAGGGCTCCGTTCAGCGTCTCGGCCGCCTCCGCCTCGTAGTTCGTTTTTCCCCCGTTGGCTGCGAATACGTTCATCGCCATATCCTGGACCGACGCCTTCAGCATCCCCCGCACGATGTCCTCCACTCGATTCGAGAGCCGCGTGCCGGTCAGGCTCTTCCGCTTCCCCAGCCCCGCGAAAAGAATGTATCGAGGCAAAACCCGCCTCTTTGAGGAAAGGAGCGCCTGGGAGCGGTGCGCGCCGTTCAGGCGCTTATCCAGGATCAGGCGGCTTCCCTCGCCCTCCAGCAGCCAATCCAACCGGCCCGCCTGGCCCCGCAGGGGGATCTCTTCCTCGGCGAAGCCGGTGACCCCGACGAAAGAATCGGCGCGATCCAGTGGAATGGGTTCTAGGCGGAGCCTGATCAACTCAAGCGGGCGCTTTTTCGCGCAGCAGGCGGTCGAGGATACCATTTACGAACGAGGCCGCCGACTCGGGGCCGTATTTTTTCGCCAACTCGACCGCCTCGTTGATCGTCACCTTGGAGGGGATTTCGGGGAT
>JASLXW010000552.1 GCA_030740135.1 Nitrospinota bacterium | reverse complement strand
GCCTTCTTTACCCATACCCAAAAAGTATTCCATCAGGACGGTGCCTACAGCACGGACAGGGGACGGACTTTTCAACTAATGGGCAATCTCGTCCCGAACCAGGGATCCTCAACAGGTGAGCGTGACCCTAAGGTGATCCTGGATCCTGCAACCAATAAATGGATCATGTATGTGACCGCGGGAGTCAGTGCGGTGTTTGAGTCCACCGACCTGATCAAGTGGAAGCACATCGGCAAGGTGGAGGGAATCGGCGGAGAGTGCCCGGATTTGTTTCAGCTCCCACTGGACGGTAATCCGTCAAAAATGATGTGGGTTATGACCAATGGGGGCGCAAGATATGGAGCCGGCACCCTTGAGAATGGGATATGGCGGCTGGCTGAGGGGGAAAGACTTCAGGGCTTTGATTCCGGACGCCCGCGCGGAAGCATGGGCTATGCCTGGCAGACCTTCGGCAACGGCCCGGACGGGCGCGTGGTGCAGTTGGGCTTTATTCAAAGCGGTAAAAAGGGTGCCCGGGCTCCCATACCGCACGAAGGCCTGCCGTTCTTCCAGCAGATGACCTTTCCCGTCGAGCTGACGCTGCGCTCAACGCCGGACGGTATGCGCCTGTTCCGGAATCCGGTGAAGGAGATTGAGACGCTCTACACAGACACCAAAAAGTGGAGCGGGATCACCCTGGCCACCGCGAACGACAAGGGTCATCTTGGCGGCCTCACGCCGGATTTGCTGGACATGACCTGTGTCTTCTCGCCCGGTGAGGCAGACAAGGTCACCTTCAACATTCGCGGCGTCGCTGTCCGGTACACCCAGGCGGACGAAAGGATTCGCATCACCAACAATGCGGGCATCGTCGGTGAATCGCTCGTCCCCGCAAGTCCGGACGAGAAGGGCCGGGTCAAGTTTCGGGTGCTCTTCGATCGCACCTCCTTCGAGATCTTCGTCAACGACGGCATCGCCGCCGCCACGATCAACTGTGTTCCCGTGAGCCGGACCCTGTCCGTCGACGGCCCCCGGAGCATGATCATCGACGAACTCATGGTCCACGAACTTCAATCTATCTGGCAAAATAAATAACAATGAAAATAAACGTTCAGAAACTGGCAGCCTGCTGCTCAATACTCTTTAGCGGTCCCCTGTCGGCTCAAAATGACGGCACTGCGCCCGAGGTTACCGACCTCAACGCGCAAGATGTGTCGATGCAGTGGGAGAAGAATATTCCTTACCTGGAAGAGGCCTACATCAGTGCCCGGCCCAGAGGTATGGATGACGATATCCCGGTCGGAGTCCTGGGCCTCAATGGTGGAGACAAAGAGATGATCCTGGCGTTTGCCCGCGAAGTGGCCGGCAACACGGACCCCAAGCGCAAAGACAAGACCGACAGCCTGCTGATCAGTCACAAGGGCAAGTTGATCTTCGAGTCCTACTACAGACGCGGGCGCCAGAACCTGCCCCACTTCCAAATGTCCATTACCAAGTCCTATACCGCTTTTGCCCTCGGGCGGGCCATGCAGTTGGGCTACCTTACCATGGATGACCTGAACAAGCCGGTCGTCGGTTTTCTCAAAGAGGTTGATCAGAGCAAGCTGGTTGAAGGGGCGGACAAAGTAACTTTAGCTGAGGCCCTGAATATGCATTCCGGAGTGAAGCTGACCCGGGAAAAAATCATGAAGTACAAGGGCAACCCCGAACTCCTGGAAGGCCAGAAGCAGATCCAGGCCTATTTTGAGGACAGCAATCCGATCCCGCCTGCGCCGAGGAAGTTTGGATACAAGGCGGCCGACCCGGCTATGATCATGCAGGTGCTCGAGGTGTTGGTTCCCGGCTCGGCGGAGGACTTTATCCGCAAGGAACTGATGGGCAGAATGGGAATCACCGAATATGCCTGGCAGGACGATACCAGCGGCCTGCCCAAATCGGCGGCCGGTTCCAGCTTCCGCTCCCGCGACATGCTGAAATTCGGCATGCTGATCCGCGATAAAGGCAAATGGAAAGGCGAGCAGCTGATTCCGGCGACCTTTATGAAGCGCGCCGTCAGCCCGATCTCATTGGGTTGGGGAACCAATTACTACGGCTACTTCTGCTGGCATCGGACGTTGAGGCACAACGGTAAGGAGTATCCGAGCATCGAACTCCGCGGGGCCCTGGGACAGTTCGTCTTTATCTTTCCGAACCAGGATTTGATCGTGGTCGCCACTGCCCATGGCGTCATGACGATGCTCAGAGAAATCCCCGAGCGAATCATCCCGGCGTTTACCGAATAGAAGGAGAATTATGGTGTTTGATGGCGATATTGGTGGTCTCAGTCGATGAAGTTCCACTCTTATGAAACTGGTGCTCCGTGCCCCGTTTCATCGATGACTTTCCCCGGGCGCGCCCGGGAGGGGGGCTGCCAGGGAGAGCTTTGAGAAGGGTGATGCCATCGATACC
>JASLXW010000551.1 GCA_030740135.1 Nitrospinota bacterium | reverse complement strand
GATATGCGTGCTCGACGGCCGGGTCTGGGGGTCGATGTGTCGCGTCCGGACCTCAAGGTAGGGCGACGCCGCGTCGGGGTGGGTGCAGAACTGATCGATCCGGACGCCGAGTTCCAGAGAAGAGCCCGCCTCCCGTAATATTTTCTCGGTGTTCCGAAGGATGGCTTCGGATTGGAGTCTGGAAGCGACGACAGGCTCATCGGCCCCTCGGCCAACCATCGCTTCGGGAACCAGGCCGGTTCGATAATCGGTCGGAATCTGCCCGCCCACAAAGACGAAGTCACCCGCCTTCACCGCGTGCGAGCCCACAATCGGTTTCGGAACATCCGGACACAGGATGGCCTTGCGCTGCATTGGGGATCCCCTCTCGTTCGCAATCGCTCGATGGTTCTCGATGAAACAACGCCGGCCTTCCGGCGAAGCGCCGGCCCCCGGATGGTCCTATCGCTTAAATGGGGTAAGTTTGCCGGAAAAGTCGCAATCAGGCTGGAATAAGATCCGGGAGGGGCTGACCACTTACGGGAGAAGGGGGTCGGAGGTGAACCGCGTCCGCCCCCGAATCGGCCCGCGCGAATCAGTTGTGCTCGCTCGGTCCCATGATGGAGAGGCCCTCTGTCTTTTCCACGTGGCGGACAAAGATGTACTTGTCCTCTCGGCCGTCGCTGTGCTTTCGCCGGATATCGGGCTGAACGCCCGCCTCCACCTTCGCCACGATGAGGTATAGCTCATCGGCCGCCAGGCCCTGCTCGCAGAGACCTTCAAACTTGTCGAGGTTGTCCACCGTGTAGGCGTGCTCGATCCCCGTCCCCCGCGCCATGCCGGCGAGGTCAGCCCGCTTGGCGGTGTGGGTCGGGGGGCCGCCGATGGAGAGATAGCACTCGTTGTCCCACACCACAATGAAGAGGTTCTTCGGCTGCTCGTTCACCAGCGTCGCCAAGATGCCCAGGTTGAACAGCATCCCTCCGTCAGTGTCGAGGGAGACGATTTTCCGGTGAGGCAGGCCGACGGCCAGGCCGAACGCCTCGGGTGTCACGCAGCCGAGCTGCTGTTGAAAGAGGCTGGCCTCGCGCATGTGGGGAGCGGCGTTGTACCACTCGTCCACGCTGCCCCCCAATGACAGGATGACCAGCTCGTCCTTGAGCTTGTCCCCCAGGACCTTCATGCACTCAAAACGGTTCACCGCACAATGCTCCCGGAGAGAACCACCGCCGTATGGTAGTAAGCCGCGTACGCGGATTCGTAAGCGTCCAGGATGGCCTGCTTGATCTTCTCCTCCTCATGCACCAGCCGGTAGGGAACGCGCAGGGCCTGAAGAATCGGCTCCATGGTCTGGCCGTGGGGGATCGCCCACCAGTTGTTTTCCCCGAGGTCCCCTCGGTAGCTCATCAGCATGATGACCGGGATCCCGGAGCCCAGGCCCAGCCGGGCGAGGTGTTCGGTCGCCGCCCGAAGACCCGAGTTTTCCATGATCAGCGCCGCCCGTTTTCCCGACAGCCAGACCCCTCCGCAAATCGCCGCCCCTTCGCCCTCATTGGTGACGGGAATCGTACGGATTTCGGGGTCCTGATCGAGGGCCGGGTAGAGCTCTTTGAACAAAGAGTCCGGGAGGTAGCACACCACGCTCACCCCCGCCTCTTTGAGTCCTTCTATGACCAGTTGAACCGCTGTTTCTCGCATGCCGGGTCAACGTCCAAGGGGTTTGTCCGGAATTCCGTTGCGCCGTCCACTTGAGATTCTAAACGAGGGCCTTCCTCATGACAATCGTCGAATCGGCTCCATCCTGACAACCGACGCGGTCTCAGTGCGCGGTCTTCTTGAAGACCACCTTGTCGTAGAGAACAAAATCGATGAGCGTGGCGGCGGCCACGCCGATGACAAAATTCAGGTCGTCCTGGAGGTCGATAGATTGGCCGATGGGGAAGAGGATCAGTCGAAGCACCGCGCCCACGCCCACGGCCCCGTGAAAAGTTGCGGCCCGGGCAAGGAAGCTCCAGCCGCGCAATCGGTCCGTATCCTTCCAGGTCCAACGATACTGCAACGCAAAGTTATACAGGATGCTGATCTCCATCGACGCGGCCAGGGCCAGGTTCACCTGGACGCGCGATGTCATCCCAGCCGTCCGAAACAGCTTGAACAGCCCCCAATTAATGAAAAATGCCGTTCCTCCAATAACAATGAAAGGAAGGATTCTGCGCCGGTTGGAGGAAAGATAGGAGATGGATTTCTGAACGAATGTGATGGACGAACGCGCCAAGACTCTTTCGGCTCCGTAGATGAGCGGGGGGATGGTTGCCGCCCGGTCCGGTTGCAACGGCGGCGTGCGCGGCCAGCCATCGTAGAGCATCGCGATTTTTTTGACAACTTCATGGAGCGGCCGGGTGATGTACCGTTTTATGTGTAGAAGTGTTTTTGGGCAAAAAGAGAGGGTGTACTCTTCCTGGGAGCGAGGAAC
>JASLXW010000550.1 GCA_030740135.1 Nitrospinota bacterium | reverse complement strand
AGAGGTGCGAAAACGCTCATCGCGGGGATAGGGCGCGTCAATTTCGATCTCTCTGAGCACCCTGCCCGGCTGCGCCGTCATGACGCAGACCCGGTTCGACAGGAAGACCGACTCGTACACGCTGTGGGTCACGAAGATGACGGTCAGCCGCTGGCCGCTCCAAAGCTCCAACAGGTCGTCGTTGAGCTTGAAGCGCGTGATCTCGTCCAGGGCGGCGAAGGGCTCATCCATGAGGAGAATGTCGGGACTCGTCACGAGCGCCCGGGCGATGGACACGCGCATCTTCATGCCCCCCGACAGCTCGCGCGGATAGGCCCCCTCGAAGCTGTCCAGGTGGACCATCCCGATCACCTCGCGCACCCGGTCCGCCGCCTTTGGCTTGGAGATCCCGCCGAGCTTCAGCGGCAGCCGGACGTTGTCGAACACCGTGGCCCACGGCATCAGGGTGGGGTCCTGGAACACGAAGCCGATGTTCCGGCGATGCTCGTTCTGCGTCTTGTGTTCGGCCTGGGGCCAATCGATCCGGCCCCCGGTCAGGCCGCCCAACCCGGCGATCAGCCGCAGGCCGGTGCTTTTGCCGCAACCCGAGGGGCCCAACAGGCTGACGAACTCGGACTCGGCGACGGCCAGGTCAAATTTCTTCAGCGCCACGACGCCGTTGGAATAGACCTTGTCTACGTTCGAGAGGGTCACAATGGGTCCGGCCATGGCTCGATGGAACCCCTCCCCTGCCGCGTGCGGGAACATGGTGGACAGTCCGCCGGCCGGCGGACACCGAAAAACCGCTACATCTACATGCCGTGCTTTTTGTTCACGAAGCGCAGGTCGAAGGCCTTCATGTAGGGCAGGCCCTTGTCGAACAACCCGGCCTGGACCATGACCTCAAAAAAAGACTTGAGGCGCGCCTGCGTCATGGCGCCGATGCCCAGCTTTTTGGTGTCGCCCGAATCGACGATCCCGTGCTCCTTCATCTTGGAGATGCCGAATACGATTTGATCGTCTTTCATTTCCCTGTTGTCTTTCTGGATCAACACGTTCGCGGGAGCAGGATTGCCATAGAGGTAGCTGTACCAGCCCTCGATGCTTCCGTTGACGAATTTCCGCACCACGTCCGTCTTGTTGTCCACCCAGTCTTTGGATGTGGTGAGCATCGCCGAGTAGCTCGGCCAGCCGGCATCGGCAATCAGGTTGACGATCGGATTGACCCCCTCTTTCCGGATGTAAAACGGCTCGCTGCTCACATATCCCTGCTGGATCGCCTTCTTGTCCACCAGGAAGGGGGCCATCTGGTAGGTGTAGCGCCGGATCTGGCTGTCCTTGAAGCCGTACCTGACCTTGAAAAACGGCCACCAGGTCGTCCGGGCGGCCGTGGAGATCATGATCGGCTTGCCCATCATGGCGGCGATGGTGTCGTTCCCCTGTCCGGGGTGGGAAATCAGGACCTGCGGGTCCTTCTGGAAGATCGCCGCAATGGTGATCATAGGGATGTTGTTCTTCAGGAAGTTCAGCGCCATAGAGGTGTTGGTCGAGTGGTTGACGTCGATCGCGCCCCCGGCCAGAAGCTGAGAGTTGTTGGCCCCCGGTCCGCCCATGCGGAGCTTCACGTCCAGACCGGATTTCTTGTAAATCCCCGTGGCGATCGCCTGGTAGAAACCGCCGTGCTCGGCCTGGGCCTTCCAGTTGGTCATGAACCTGACCCTCTCCGCCGAGGACGCCGCGCCCGCCGCCACGAGGACGAAGACCGCGGTCAGGACTGCCTTCCAGATCAAGCGAGACGCGGTTGGTTGGACGGTTCTCTTCAACATCGCATTCTCCCCTTTCTGATCAAGCACGGCGTTCCTCTCGAACCGGACTCCCCGAGATCGGGAAGCGGTTTTGCGGAATCCGCGCTCCGGGCGAATCCAACGCTCCGCTGGATTTCGCCGCGTTGACCTGAAACCCTCACGCCACCGGATGCGCCGAGGGTCCCTGACCTGCTTCGACTACGACCTTCACAATCCTGATGAGATCTGAATTGTACCGAATCGCCTTGTACCCACATTTCCCATATGGATCATAAGTTTTGTCGGACCGAATGCCTTTTTCTCGTGTAAAATCAAGGTGTTGGCCTCCCCCTGCCACCTTCTCGCGGGGGAACCCAATGGGTGAAACGAAAAAGAGGCCGTTGAGGCTCCATTTCGACGGTCGCCTCAGGCTGGAGTTTCACGGAGCCAAGGTCACGAGTGACGCTGGTTTGCTTGCCTATCGTGAGCTGGATGAGGTGTTGCGACACTTCGGGAGAAGCTGATCAGGATTGGGTGGTTGCCCACGCTCGGACGTCACCTTCCAGATGGCCGAGGTGCGGTGTCGCGTCAACTGTTCAGGGCAATTCTTGAGCGAATCCGACGGTTGTGGTTACCGCCTCCGGTGCCGGACACCGGATAACGGAGCCGATGGCCCGGAAGCTTGGTGACGTGGTGGAGACGGGGGATCAG
>JASLXW010000054.1:13027-13555 GCA_030740135.1 Nitrospinota bacterium | reverse complement strand
CGGATCTGAGGCCGAACACGATCGGAGCCACACGACCGCAGGATCAGGTTGCACGAATGGAAGGTCAGGCGAGGCGGGCATGATGCCCGCCCTACCGGGGGACGGGGAATCATGGGGCGCCATACCTAACTTGGAAATTATGTATGGTGTCCCCGTAATTCCACAATGGCGGCGCCGGCGGACCAGCCGCCAGTGGCGCACTTTCTTGAAACGTCAGCCAACCCCTATGGATCGATCCCCGTAGAGAGCCCCCCCTCTTCGCACGACCCCTCCCATCGGCTTGTGTTTTCTCTTTCCACTCACTAATGTAGAGGATGTATCCGGAGAATCTTTTCTTTCCATGGCCCGAACGGGAGCCAATCGGATTCAAAAGCTCACCGGCCAACTCACAGGCCTGAGACCCCGGCAGATCCGCGGGCTCGAGGGTTTGTGCCGACGCAAGATCCCCTCCGACCAACTGATCACCTGGGAGGCCGCCCGCCTCCTGGCCGAGATCTCCGCGGAAACGGGCCGGCAGATCGGGCTCCT
>JASLXW010000054.1:0-13017 GCA_030740135.1 Nitrospinota bacterium | reverse complement strand
CATCGTCGGCGACGCCCGGAGCATTTTCATCCCGGACCTCCGCCGGGAGCGCGCGCGGGGACAAAGGCTGCGCGGGCTGAGGTGCGTCCACACGCACCTGGCGGGCGAGGGGTTGAGCCGTGACGACCTGACCGATCTGGCCCTGCTGCGCCTGGACCTGATGGCCGCCGTCACCCTGAACGAAGGGCATGATCCCGTCCTTCCCGGCGAGGTCCATCTCGCCCATCTGCTTCCCGAAAACCCGGAGGAGAGGCGCTGGGAGGTCCTGGATCCCGTCCCGCTGAACGACCTGAGCCTGGATTGCGGCGCGCTCATCGAAGGCCTGGAGGAGGAGCTGACCCGCGTACAGGGGGCGCGCGCGAAGATCGACGGGCGGGAGCGGGTCATCCTCGTACACGTCGAGACCGCGAAACAGGGTCCGCAAAACGGCGCCGGCCCGCCTTCCGCTCAACGGGACGCCGGGGTGTCCCTGGCCGAGCTGAAAGAGCTGGCCCGAAGCAGCGGCCTCGTCGTTCTCGACACGGTCCGCCAGCGCAGGCCCCGGGCGGACCACCGGACCGTCCTGGGACGGGGCAAGCTCCAGGACCTGGTCATCCGGAGCCTGCAAGCCGGGGCGGACGTCATCGTCTTCGACCGGAACCTGACGCCGGGCCAGCTTCGTTCCCTCAGCGACTTCACCGACCTCAAGGTCATCGACCGCAGCCAGCTCATCCTGGACATCTTCGCCCAGCGGGCCAAGAGCAGGGACGGGAAACTTCAGGTGGAGCTGGCCCAGCTCCGGTACATGCTTCCGCGTTTGGTGACGCAGGACCGGGCGATGTCCCGGCTGGCGGGCGGCATCGGCACGCGCGGCCCGGGAGAGATGAAGCTGGAGATCGACCGCCGCCGCGTCCGGGAGCGCATCTCCCGGCTGGAGAAGGCGCTGCGCCATCTCGAGCGGGGGCGCGGCCAGCGGCGGGCGCTCCGGAAACGGAACGCCCTGCCCATCCTGTCCATCGTCGGCTACACCAACGTGGGCAAATCCACGCTCCTCAACGCCCTGACGAACAGCGGCGTGGACACCGAGAACCTGCTCTTCGCGACCCTCGACCCGACCAGCCGGCGGCTGCGGTTCCCGCGGGAGATGGAAGTCATCCTGACGGACACGGTGGGGTTCATTCACGACCTGCCCGAGGAGCTGGTGGCGGCCTTTCGGGCGACCCTCGCGGAGCTCGAGGACGCGGACCTGCTGATTCACGTTGTGGACGTTTCCAATCCCGGGTTCGAAGAACAGATGGACGCCGTCCACCGCATCCTGTCCGATCTCAAGCTCGACGGAATTCCGCGGCTCCTGGTCTTCAACAAGGCCGACCTTGCGGACCCGGGCGCGGTCGAGGCCCTTTGCCGGCGCTTCGACGCCGTCGCCGTCTCCGCCCTCCGCCCGGACACCCTGCCGCCCCTCATCCACCGGGCGCAGCGGATGCTCTGGAAGTCGTTCCAAAAGGCCGAAGCCGGGCCGAAACCCGGCTTCGCCGCCCACGCCTCAAGCTGAGCGCCCGTTCCGGCGAGGGACGCCGCCGGGGCGCCTCCGCCTCGTCTTCCACCCCCCCCTGGTCTATCGAGCGGATTCGGCGCCAACCGCCGTAACGCCCTCCAGGTGCGCAATCACCTCGTCCATGGGGAGGACATCGGCGTACTTCGTGTTCAGGTCCACGAGGGTGACGTCATGGGAGAGCTGGGAGCGGTCCGCGACGCCCTCGATGGGGACGATGACCCGGTAGTTGAGCGAGAAGGCGTCCACGACCGTCGCGCGCACGCACCCGCTGGTCACCATCCCGGTGACGATGAGGGTGTCTGCGTTGTGGTAAATCAGGTAGCCGTTCAACTCCGTGCCGAAGAACCCGCTGGGCTTGGCCTTCCGAACCACAACCTCATCAGGCAGCGGCGCGACTTCCTCGACGATTTCATGGGCTTTGGGCGACTTGAGCAGGGGGTTGTCGTGGCGGGATTTCCATCGCCCCCTGATGATCTGCTTATCCGCCACAATCCCGCCCGTGTAGAGTACGGGGATCTCCGCGTTGCGGGACGCCTCGAGCAGGCGGCCGATCGCGACGGCGCACGGGCGCCCCGTCTTCTCGCAGGCCAGCGGGTACTCGTCCTCGACAAAGGCC
Organism: Nitrospinota bacterium; assembly: GCA_030740135.1. Next base: position 10,867 of record JASLXW010000054.1, on the reverse strand, counting down.
CGGGTCATGTCCACCACCACCAACGCCGGACGGTCCCCCCAGCCGATGGGCAAACCGGTGTGCCCCTTATCGAGAAACTGCAAATCCTCTTCCGAAAACAAGCTTGTATTGAGCGCCATGGGGAATTTCTCCTCTTTCTCCATTCGAAATGCCTGAACGGCTTCCGGATCAGTGAATCAACACGCTGGGAATCCCACTAAGAGTATACAGAAAAATGAAACGCCTTGAATAGCGGAAAGCAGGGAATGGGCATTTCGAGACCGGCCGCAAGCGGGCCTCCGGGTCTCGGCGTGTAAATCCTTTTACGAAGCGCTACAGTAGGCGGACTTTTCCAGGAGAATCCGGTTGGGCGACTCTCTTTGGACGTTTCTGATCAGCGTTGCGGCCATCTCCCTGACGGGGGTCCTGATGCCCGGCCCCGTATCGGCTTCCGCCGTCGCCTTGAGCCGGGACCGGCGCTGGGCGGGCCTCGGCGTGGGGGCCGGACATTGCCTGGTGGAGGCCCCGGTCCTCGCGCTGCTTTTCTGGGGCGCCGGGTCGATCCTGAAAGACCCCGTGTTCCAACGCGTCCTCGGCGTATCGGGCGGACTCGTCCTCGGATGGATGGGGGTGTCGATGATTCGGGGGAGACACGGCTGGGCGGCCGGCCGGGAGGGGGGAGGACCGGGCCAACATCTCGTCCGGGGGCCGATGAAGGCCGGCATCCTGACCAGCCTGGGAAATCCCTATATCTTTCTTTGGTGGGCGACGGTCGGCGCGGGAATGGCCGCCCAGGGTGAAAGGTTCGGGCCCGCCGGGTTCATCGGAATCGTGGCGGTCCATTGGGCATGCGACCTGGGCTGGGGCGGCGCGCTGGGCCTGTCCTCCCACGGCATTCTCGGGAGGCTCTCGGCGCGCGCGCGGGCGGCCGTATTCGCGGTCTGCGGCTTGACGCTCCTGATCTTCGGAGTCCGGTTCTTCCTGATGGGCGTTTTCTGAAGGTCTTCGCAAGCGGGGGCGCATCATCGAGAGAGAATTTCAGGGGCGGACGGCCCAAAGGCCTCCCGGATGCCGAGTCCTTGATTCCGCCCCCCTCAGGCGGGGGACCCCTCCCGGCCGCCCGCGAGTCGTCCCAGACTCAGATTCTCCTTCCACAAGTACACCAACCCGACCAGGACAACCGGCGCGAACCCGACGATGTGGACGACCACGGAGTAGCTGAAGGCCGTCCCCTCGGGCACGCCGTAGAACCACAGCCCGTAGACCGAGGCCGCGTGGAACGTTCCCACAAAGCCGGGTGAAGAGGGGACCATGACGCCGATCGCCTGCACCACCAACAGGACGAGCGGGGCGTGCCAGGGCAGGTCCAATCCAAAGGCGAGGAGCGTAAAGTAGTTCATCCCCAAACCGAAACCCCACAGCAAGCCGGTCAGGAAAACCATCATGAGGATCGGGCCCCAGGCGGCGGGCAGGTATATCCCCCGGATGAAGCCCGCCAGGGTGTCCCGGGCCTTCCGCGCGAAACGCCGCGAGATGGGTCCGAGGCAGACATCCAGGACGCGAAGCGTCCGTTCCGGAAAGTTCCGAAGGAACACGAGGAACACGATGATCCCCGCGTAGAGCACCAGAGAAAGAACACCCGCCCGGCTCAGCCAGTAGATGGCGTCCTCATCCGGAAAGGGGACGACCCGGATGGCCGCCACCAGGTAGAGCAGGATCCACAGGCCGTCCAGTAGCCGCTCCACCACAATGGAGGCGAACACGGCGCTTTTGCTGGTTCCCTCCCGATGACCCAGGCACCAGGCCCGAATGAACTCCCCCATCCGGGCCGGCAGGAGACCGTTGGCCATGAAGCCGATGAAGGTCGCCGACAGACGCCCGGCGAAGGAAGAGCGCAATTCCTCCCGCAACAGGTAACCCCACCGCCAGGACCGAATGACCATGAGCAGCAGGGCGACGCCCACCCCGGGCAGAAGCCAGCCGTATTGCGCTGTCCGGAAGGCGTCCGCCATTTCCCCGAAATCGGTCCGGTAAACCAGCGCGCCGACGGCGATCGCGCTGATCCCGACCCCGATCCAGAATTTAAGACGCATCCCGCTCATCCCGGAAATAGGCCCGCGCGACGCCCACGTCCCCTCGGATCCATTCCACCAGGTCATCGACGGAGGGAAAGGTCATCTCCTCCCGGACCCTTCGGCAAAACCGGACCTCCACATCCCGCCCGTAGAGGTCTCCGCTGAAATCCAAGACGTGCGTCTCGATCCCGAGGGTCTCGCCGCCGAAGGTGGGATTGACCCCGACGTTGACCACGGCGGGGTGGAGGACCCCCTCGATCACGATCCGGGCCACATAGACCCCCTTGGCCGGAACGATCAGGTCCCCTGGCCGGAGGTTGGCGGTCGGGAACCCGATCTTCGCCCCCCGCTCCGCGCCTCGAATCACCTCGCCCTTCACGCTGTACTCCCGACCCAACAGCTCGGCGGCGGCCTCCACTTCGCCTTCCCGGACGAGGGCGCGGATCCGCGTGCTGCTCACCACTTCATCGCCGCCGATTTGCAGCGGACCGATGATGTGGGTTTCGCACCCCGACCGCCCGGCTTCCCTTTGCAGGAATTCCGCGTCCCCGGCCTTGCCTCTGCCGAAGGTAAAGTTGAATCCCACGACAATCTCGCGCGCCCGAAGCGTCCCGATGAGGATCTCCCGGACAAAATCCTTCGCCTCGACTCGGGCGAACTCCCGGTCGAACGGAACGATGAGGGCGACGTCGATCCCCGTCTCCTCGATGAGCGCCCGCTGGGTCGCCCGGTCGGTCAGGAATTGAAGGCTTCGCTCGGGCTGGAAAAACTGCGCCGGGTGCGGCCAGAACGTCATCGCGACGGACGTTCCGGAATTCCGCCGTGCGATCTCGGCCGCCTGGGTGAGAATCCGCCGGTGCCCGACATGGACGCCGTCGAAGTTTCCGATCGTCACAACCGGATAGCGCCGGTCCGCGGGAAGATCGTCGAGTCCGTGGGCGATTTTCATTTGCCGGAAAGAAATAGCCGCATGAAAAGATTGATCAGCAATAAGGCCGCCTCATTGACACCTGAAATCACTGCCATAAAATACCTTCTTGATATATCATCCACACGTTCAACCTTCAACCATTTGGGATGGTCGGCGGAGGGATTCATCCGGATCATCGCTCGGGCCGCCGTGTCGGCCGGGGCGCGACCCCGAATCGAACCCCTTCAGCTTTGTGGACGCCCCCCGCCTCATCCGGCCCGAAACCGGGAAAGGCCAGGGAAGATGATAACGGAATCCCTCACCCGGCGGATGCCGGGGTCCCGGCGCGTTCAGACAGACGCCGGAAACAGGCGGAGCCCCCGGAACCGGCTCGGCCCGCGTCGGGCCCGCGTCATCGCGTTGCGGACGGCCCGGGTGTTTTCCTGCCTGGCCGCCTCGTTGACCGCGGCTTCCGTGCTCGCCGCAAGCGCGTCGGGCCAGACGCGCCCGGCGAAGTTCCTCCCCTTCCCGCACCTGAAACCGGCGGCGGCGCTTGCCCAGGCGCCTTCCCCGCCGGGGAAAAAACCGGAACGACCCAAAAGCGCGGCTCCCGACGGATCGAAGGCGGGCGTGGGCGGCGAGCCAAAAACCCTGAAACTGTCGTTGGCGGCGGGCGTCCGGCTCGGACTGGCCCGCAACTTCAGCATCCGGCTCGAGCAATTGAATCCCCGCATCCTCGCACAGGACGTGAAGCGGGAAGAAGCCGCGTTTGATGTGGTCGGCTTCGGCGGAGGAACCATCAGCGAATCCTTTTCACCATCGAATTCGTCGCTGGCCAGCGTGCGGAGAAGCGAAAGCGACTCGCGATCCGTCAACGCGGGCGTCCGGCGCCGCTACCGGACGGGAACCGATTACGAGATCACGACCGGCCTGGAACGGAGACGGAACAACGCCGGGTTTGTTCAATTCGATCCGGCCGTCGAGCCGACCTTCTCGCTCTCGGTGACCCAGAACCTCCTCAAGAACTTCGGCCGCCGGGTCAACACCACCGCCATCCGCGTGGCCCGGAACAACCGGCGCATCTCGTCCAGCGTCTTTCGAGACGGCGTGATCAATGTGGTGTCCGACATCGAAAACTTTTACTCGGAGCTCATCTTCGCCATCCAGGACCTGGAGGTGAAGAAGAAGTCACTGGCGCTTGCCCGAAATTTGCTCCGCCGGAACAGGATCCAGGTCGAGGTCGGCACCCTCGCACCCATCGAGATCATCCAGGCGGAGGCAAGCGTGGCGACCCGGGAGGCCGACGTCATCACAGCGGAACGGCAAGTCCGGGACAACGACGACCTCCTCAAGCGGGCGCTGAATCTGCCCAAAAACTTCCGCGCCTGGGACGTCCGAATCCTGCCCACGGACACGCCCAGTGTCATCCGCCGGGCTCCCGACGTCCGAAAGAGTTATGGGATGGCCCTGAAGGACAGACCCGACTACGCCCAGGCCAAGCTCGACATCGAGAACAAGAACATTCAGGTGAAGTTCGCGAAAAACCAGCTCCTGCCCACCCTTGACCTGACCGGGAGCATCGCGCTCAACGGCCTGTCCGACGAATTCGGCGAAGCGGTGGACGATTTTGGAAGAGGGGAATTCTACCAGTGGGCGGTCGGGTTCAAGGTTGAATTCCCGCTGCGAAACCGGGCGGCCAAGAGCACGCTGACGCGGCGCAAGCTGGAAACCGCTCAGGCCCTCCTGTCCCTCAAGAACCTGGAACAACAGATCCTCCTGGAGGTGCGCGAAGCCGTGCGCGGCATCCTCACCGCCCAAAAGCGGGTCACTGCCACCCGGGCCGCGCGGGCGCTTACCGAAAGGCAGCTCGACGCCGAGGAGAAGAAGTTCGCCGTCGGCCTGTCGACCAGTTTTAAGGTCCTCGAATTCCAGGAGGACCTGGCCACCGCGCGGAGCACCGAGACCCGGGCCATCATTGACCAGATCAAGGCCCTGGTCACTTTCCGGCGGTTCACGGGCCAGACCTTGGCCCATTATCGGGTCCGGCTGGAAAGCGTCGGCAAAGGACGCTAACGGCGAGGTCAACGAATCTTGGCCGCGACGGAAGAGGTCGGGCGAATCCTGGCGGTGGACCTGGGGACGAAGCGGATCGGGCTCGCGCTGAGCGACCCATTGGGGTTGACCGCCCAACCGATGCCGACGCTGAAGGCGGAGGGCTGGGAGACCGACGTCGCGGCCATCGGCCGAATCGCCGCCGAGCGGGGCGCCCAGGCCCTCGTCGTCGGCCTCCCGTTGCGAATGAGCGGGCGCGCCGGACCCGAGGCCCGCCGCGCGGAAAGCTTCGCGCAAGCCCTTCGGGAAAAGACCCGACTCCCCGTCCGCACCTGGGACGAGCGCCTGACCACCGCCGCTTCGGAAAGGAGCCTGATCGAGGCCGGCCGAAGCCGAAAGAAGCGCCGCGCGGCGGTCGACAGCGCGGCCTCCATTCTGATCCTTCAAAGCTATCTCGATACCATCAACCGCCCATGAGCCGACGCCTCAAATTCGCCCTCTGGGGAACCGTCGGCCTCGTGGTATTGGCCGGATTCTGGGCCCTGTGGCTCAACCTGAGGTTCCACGTTCCTTTTCGCCCGAATTCCGAGACCCGGATCGTGGAATTCCGCCGGGGGACCAGCCTTCGCGGCATCTCCGCCAAGCTGGAAGCGAGGGGCTTCATTCAAGCGAGACATCTGTTCACGGTGCTCGCTTGGCTTCGAAACCGGACCCGCGGCCTCCAGGCGGGGGAATACCGTCTCAGCGCCTCCATGTCCCCGGCGGAAATCCTGGATGTCCTCGCCCGCGGCGCGGTGGTCCAACACGCGCTGACCATTCCCGAGGGGTACAACGTCCGGGAGATCGCGATGGCCGCGGAACGGGCGGGCGTCAGTCCGGCGAAGGCCATCATGGCCGTCTCGACGGACCCGGCGTTCTTGAAGCGGTTCGGCATCCAGGCGAAGAGCGCGGAGGGATATCTGTTTCCGGAAACCTATCTCTTTCCCCGGAATTCCCCGCCGGGGAAGATCCTCGGCCGGATGGCCGGGACTTTTCGGAAGCGTTTCACGCCCGCGATGGTCCGGCGGGCCGAGGCGCTTAATCTTGCCATCCACCAGGTCGTGACCCTGGCGTCGATCATCGAGCGGGAATCCGCGGTGGACGCGGAAAAACCATTGATTTCAGCCGTTTTTCACAACCGGCTCCGCCGGCGGATCCGCCTTCAGGCGGACCCGACGGTCCTCTATGCCTTGAATCGAACCGCCGGCCCGCTGACGAAGGAGGAGCTGAAAGTGGCCTCGCCTTACAACACATACCGGATCAAGGGACTCCCCCCCGGCCCGATCGCGAACCCGGGTCTGGCCTCGTTGCGCGCGGCCCTCAATCCGGGCCCGGTGGACTACTTGTACTTCGTGGCGCGAGGCGACGGAAGCCATGATTTCTCACGGACACTCAAGGACCACGTGGCGGCGGTCAGGAGATATCGAAAGGATACGGCCGGATTCCCCCGCGCCTCCGGGAAAACCCGGTAAAATGGCGCCCCACGAAAATATACTTGGACCTTGATCTTTTGTGTGTATATTTAAAGTTCTACATTATAATTAACCGTCATGCGCCGCGTGAATCGAACTTTAAGGTGAACCAACAATTGAGTTGGAATTTCAATGTGTTGCATCGGAAGCATAATCAACCCGAATTTACGCAGGGTGTCTCCTTCCATGCGATTTTTCCGCCATTTTGACCGAAGCGCCCTTCGATGCTAAGGCGCCTCAGACATCATTTTCGAACGGTCATCGTCGCCGGGCTTCTGGTGATCATCCCGATCTGGGTCACCTTCATGCTCCTCCAGTTTCTGGTGAGACGCCTGGACGGGGTGCTGGGGCCGCAGGTCCCCCGGTTCTTCAGTCTCCTGGGCTATCAGGTCAGCGAGATCCCCGGATTGGGGATCATCATCATGATCCTGGGCATTTATGTTTTCGGCCTGTTCGCGAAAAACCTGTTCGGGCGCCAGGTCGTCAATCTGACCGACCGGGTGTTGGGAAAGGTCCCGATTGTCCGCACGGTCTACATGGCTTCCAAGCAGCTCCTGGAGACCGTGGCGCTTCAACAGGATAACGGCTTCGGGCGCGTGGTCCTGATCGAGTATCCCCGGCGGGGGATGCATTGCCTGGCCTTTGTCACGTCCGAGGCGAAGGGGGAGGTGCAGGCCGCCACCCGGCGCGACATCCTCAACATCTTCGTCCCCACGACGCCGAATCCGACTTCGGGGTTTCTCATTTTTCTCCCCAGGGATGAGGTGATTCCCCTCGACATGAGCATCGAAGAGGGCATCAAGTACGTGGTGTCCGGGGGATTTGTCGTGCCGGCCTATGCCGGAAAACCCGGGGCCGCCGAACCTGTGATTTCCAATGGAGGGACTTCAGAGCCGGTCCTCCCTCCGATACCCACAAAGCCGGAAACGAGGACTACGGATGGCGAAGAGTCTTCTACTCGTTGATGACAGTGTTGCCATTCGGGAAGTCGTCGCCCTGACCTTCGAGACGACCGACCTCACCCTCCGAACGGCGTCCAACCTCGATGAGGCCCTGGCCGCCCTGGAGGAGGAGCGGGCCGATGTCGTAATCGCCGACGCCGACAAAGCCGAGGTCGGCGGGTGGGAACTCTGCCGCCGACTCAAGGAAATCCCCGGAAACGAAGCGATTCGCGTCGCCCTGCTCACCGGGGACGACGATGAAACGTCCCGTCCGTTGGACGTGGCGCCGGACGCCATGGTCTCCAAACCCTTCCACTCGAACGAGCTGTTGAGAGCTGTGGCCGCCCTGATCCACCTGGACCTCGGGCCGGCGGATCCCGAAGATGAGGCGCCGCAAGAAGACCCGATAAAGGCCGAGGAACCGGCCATCCCGGCGGGGGAAGAGAAACCACTGAACCTGGCGGATTTCGACCTCGAATCGGCCATGCCGCCCCCCGAGGCCTCTACGTCCTCCTCGCGGGCGGAAGAGCCCCCGGACCTCCCGCCGGAGGCGTCGCAACCGCCTCCGGACCCATTGAGCGCCCCCGAGACGGTCGCGGAGCCGGATGACTTGCGGCCGGCCATCGAAACCGCCGTTCGACAATCCCTGTCCGGTGCGCTCGATGGCCTGAATGGGGAGGAGCTTCGCGGGCTCATCGCGGACGCCATCCGGGACACCCTGAAGGACATCACGCCCCAACTGGCCGGGCTGGTCGAACAGGTCGCCCGAGAGGTCGTTCCGGAGTTGGCGGAGATCTGGATCGAACGCGAAATCCAACGCCTCAAAGAGGAACACTGATCCCCGATGCTGTCGAAGCGGTATGAACCGCACGCCGCCGAAGCCCGTTGGCTGGAGCGGTGGCTGGAAAGCGGCGCCTTCCGGGGGAAAGACCTCTCCGAGCGTCCCGCTTTCTCCATCGTCATCCCCCCGCCCAATGTCACCGGCTCTTTGCACATGGGCCACGCGCTGAACAACACCCTCCAGGACATCCTCACCCGGTGGAAGCGGATGGACGGGTGCAACACGGCCTGGATCCCCGGGACCGACCACGCCGGAATCGCCACGCAAAACGTCGTCGAGCGCGCCCTGTCGGAAGAGGGGATCGGCCGCGCCCAACTCGGCCGCGAGGCGTTCATCGAACGGGTCTGGAAATGGCGCGAGGAATACGGCGGACGCATCCTGCACCAGCTTCGGCGACTGGGCTCCTCATGCGATTGGGACCGGGAACGCTTCACGCTGGACGAGGGCCTGTCGCGCGCCGTCCGGGAGGCCTTCGTCTCCCTGTACGACGAGGGACTGATCTACCGGGACGAGCGGCTGGTGAACTGGTGTCCGCGATGCGAGACGGCCCTGTCCGACGTTGAGGTCGAGCATGAGGAGGTGGACGGACGGCTGTGGCGCATTCGGTATCCGGCGGCGGACGATCCGGGACGGGGTCTCGTCATCGCGACCACCCGGCCCGAAACCATGCTGGGGGACGCGGCCGTCGCTATCCATCCCGAGGACGAAAGACACCGATCCTGGGCGGGCCGGCATCTGATCGTCCCGGGTGTGGGACGGAGGATCCCCGTCATCGAAGACCCTTACGTGTCACGGGAATTCGGAACGGGCGCCCTGAAGGTGACCCCCGCTCACGACCCCAACGATTTCGAAATCGGCGAACGGCGCGGCCTGCCCCGTATCCGGGCCTTTACGGCGGACGCACGCATCAGCGAAGACCTGTCCGGGGAGGAGGGGCGAATCTCCGATTGGGACCGGGTGTCCGAACTCATCGGTCTCACCACCGAAGAGGCCCGAAGCCGAATGCTCCAAATACTGGAGGACATGGACGTTTTCGAGGGGGAGGAAACGCATCCACACGCGGTGGGTCACTGCTACCGGTGCAACACCGTCATCGAGCCTTTCCTGACGCCCCAGTGGTTCGTGCGAACCGGCCCCCTGGCCGGGCCCGCCATTCAGGCCGTGGAGGAGGGACGCATTCGGATCATCCCGGAGGGGTGGTCGAAGACGTACTTTGAATGGATGCGCAACATCCGGGACTGGTGCATCTCCCGCCAGATCTGGTGGGGCCATCAGATCCCCGCCTGGTACTGCCTGAAGTGCAACGAAGGGAAATGCGCCGCTGCGGCCGCCTCGGAAAGCGAAGGCGGCCCGTCTCAGGACGGCCGGGGGCGCGAGTTTGTCTTTCTTCCCGACGCCGTCCCCATCGTTTCCCGTAAAGAGCCCAAAGGCTGCCCGGAATGCGGGTCGGAAGACCTCATTCGGGAATCCGACGTCCTGGACACGTGGTTCAGCTCCGCGCTGTGGCCCTTCTCGACGCTGGGTTGGCCGGACGCCACCCCGTCCCTGAGCACCTTTTATCCGACCACCACGCTGGTCACCGCGTTCGACATCCTGTTCTTCTGGGTGGCGCGGATGATCATGATGGGGTTGAAGCTCATGGGGGACATCCCGTTCCGCGACGTCTATATTCACGCGCTCGTCCGGGACGAACAGGGCCGGAAAATGAGCAAGTCCCTCAAAAACGTCGTCGATCCCCTGGACATCATCGACCAGTACGGAACCGACGCCTTTCGCTTTACGCTGGCGGCGCTCGCCGCGCAGGGCCGGGAGATCCGCTTTCAACAAGGCCGGATCGAAGGATACCGAAACTTTTGCAACAAACTGTGGAACGCGGCCCGGTACTGTCTGAGCACGCTGGAGGCCGACCGAAACAGCGGCGGAGCGGAATCGAGACGGGCGGCGCTGGAGGCCGTCAGGAATCGGGCGGACTTCATCAAACCCGCCGACCGGTGGATCCTGAGCGCCCTGCACCATACTGTGGGCGCCGTCCGGGAATCCCTTTCGGCGTACAAGTTCAACGACGCCGCCCACGCCCTCTACCAATTTGTCTGGCACCAATTTTGCGACTGGTATCTGGAGGAGACGAAACCCCGTCTGGCCGCCGGGTCGGAGGAGGAAAGGCGTTTTGTCCGGGCCCTGCTCATCGAGGTACTGGATTCGGTGGTGCGGCTTCTCCACCCGATCATGCCGTTCATCACCGAGGAGATCTGGTCCCAGCTTCCGCGCCATGCGGACGACCCGGACCTCCTGATGTTGGCGGCGTTTCCTTCCCGAGACGAGCGCTTCCTCGACGACAAGGCCGAGGAGGGGATGGAGGAGTTCATCCAGGCCATCACCCGGATCTTGAACATCAAAGGCGAGAACAACATCCATCCCGCAAAGAAAATCCGTCTGATGGTCCGGAAGTTCGATGGGCGGCGATCCCGCTCCGGTTGGGAGGTCTTCGAAGCGGAATCTGAATTCTTCCACGCGGCCACGAACATCCAGGACATCTCTTACCTGGACGACGGACAGCC
>JASLXW010000549.1 GCA_030740135.1 Nitrospinota bacterium | reverse complement strand
CCCCAAGGGGACCCCTACAATAAAAAAGTACGATTCAAACCCAAAGTCGGAATAACAAATAAATCAACGAGTTATTCAATCGGGAGGCAGGGGAAATAGGGTAATCGACCTAGACGGAGGCAAACGGGGGAACGGCCGCGGGAACTGTCCGCCTTTGAAGACGTGAGCGCCCCAGCCCACCGACGGGCGGGTCCGTCCCACCGACGGGCGGGTCCGTATAGAATTCAGTTGATCCTTTCGGGTTTCGGTTGACCCGCGCCCGGATCGAGATGCATCTATAATCATTCGCCCGATTCAGCCGGAACTCATTAGGAGCGGACGCCTTGACCAACCCCGAAAGCCTTCTGAAGGCCTTCGTCCCCTACCCCAACGCCGACTCGGGCGACGTGCGCCGGTTCATCGCCGAGGGGGTCCACCCCCACGTCAAGTCCGAGGACGCCCACCTGGACGAGGACGGAAACCTCATCGCCCGCCTCGGACCGGAACCGACTCCGGAGACTTCACCCTTTTACATCTGCGCCTACGCCCAGGATTTCGGCCCCGGAAACCAGGAAGACCCCTATGAACCCAAGGTCGTGGACGGCTCGCCCCATGGACAGGGGGGCGACTGCCTCTGGGGGCGGGGGAACTGCGAGCATCGCGGGGCGCTGGCGTCGGCCCTGGCCGCCTTCAACACCCTCATCGGATCGGACACCCATTTCAAGCGGCCCCTGTACTTCCTCGTCCTCACGACCGGGGAGTCCGGCCACCACCGGGTCATCGACGCGGCGCTCAAGAAAAACTCCCTCCCGGTGGGGGATGCGGTCATCGCCCGGGGAACCGGGAACCGCATCTGCCTCGGCAACAAGGGGAGCCTCCTCGCCCGGATCGAGGTCTACGGCAAGTCCTATCACCCCAGCAACCCCGCCAAGGCCCTGAACGCCATCGACGGGGCCGAGGAAGCCCTGCGCCGGCTTCGCGAATACGCCTCCGCCCACCCCGTCCAAGACGAAGATCTGGGCGACTCCGTCCTCGTCCCCATCGGCCTCGAATCCTTCCCGAAGGGGCCGATCATCCCGGACCGCTGCGAGATCGAGATTTCGGGACGGCTGGTCCCCGGACAGGACCCCGAACGCCTGATCGCGGGGCTGCGGGAGGCCCTCCACCTCCCCGACGGGTTCAAATCGGAGGTCATCCTGGAGCGCTTTCACTACGCCGCGAAGGTCCCCCCGGGTCACCTCCTGGCCTCCGTCGCCGAAGAGGCCGTCCGCGAGGCCGAGACCGATCCGTCCCCGATCTACATGCACGCCTCCCTGGACGCCGGATGGTTCCGCCACCAAGGACGCGCGGCCATCTCCCTGGGACCCGGCGCGCCCGAGCTCGCCCATTCGGCCTACGACATGGTGTCCATCCAGGAGATCAAGGATGGCTCGAGGATCTACTTCTCCCTCTACCGAAAGCTGGCCGCCGCATGAACGCGAAGCGCCCGGACCGCTTCGACCACATCGGCATCTGCCTGACGTGCAGGCTCCCCTCGCCGGACATCATCCGGCATGCCCGGCTGGCGGACGAGGCGGGGATCGGCAGCGTCTGGGTCAACGAGAGCCACTACTACCGCTCGGCCTTCTCGGCCCTGGCCGCCGTCGCGGCCGTGACCGAACGGACGCTGCTGGGGACCGGCGTGGTCAGCGCCTTCGCGCGCCATCCGGCCTTCACGGCCATGGACGCCGCCACCATCGACGAGATTTCGGGGGGGCGCTTTCTGCTGGGGATCGGCGCGACGCCGGTCTGGGGAGAAGGCCCGGCGCTGCGAAACGGCGAGCGGCCCCTGGCCGCCGTCCGGGAGACGACGGAGATCGTCCGCGGCCTCCTGGCCCGGAACCTCTCGGACTACCACGGGAAGTTCTACACCATGCTGGAGTCCGACCACCACAGCGAATGGGGCGCTTCCCTCAACTTCAAGCCCGTGCGCGAGAAGATCCCCATTTTCTATGGCGTGAAGGGGAAAAAGCTCCTGAAGCTGGCTGGCGCGACGGCCGACGGGGTCCTCCTGACGAACCCCGCCACGCCGGCGTACATCCGCGAGGCGCGGGCCGTCATCGAGGCGGGCGCGCGCGAGGCGGGCCGGGACCTCTCGGACTTCACCACCGCGGCCTTCGTCACGTTCTCCGTCGGGAAGAACCGGGAGGAGGCCCGCGACGCCGTCCGCGGGATGCTCGCGACGTACGTCGAGCACGTCGGGGTCGAGCACTCGGAGATCCTCGGGCTGAGCCAAAAGGAGGTCGCGGCTTACCAGGACGCGTTCGAATCGGGAGGCGTCGAGGCCGCCGCGAAACTGGTGTCCGACGACCTGATCGACCGGCTGACCGTCGCGGGAACGGCGGAGGACTGCATCGAGCGGCTCCCGGCCTACATCGAAGCGGGGCTGGACATCCCCGTCTGCTTCCACGTCCTGGGACCGGACCGGGATCGGGCGATCCGGATCATCGGAGAGAAAGTCGTCCCGGCGGTCTGCGGG
>JASLXW010000548.1 GCA_030740135.1 Nitrospinota bacterium | reverse complement strand
CGTGATCCCGAACTCCACGACGTGCGCGATGTTTTTCCAGTAGAGGTTGGCGTACGTGATCATCACGCCTTTGGGCCGCGCGGTCGTCCCTGAGGTGTACATCAGCCGGTGGATGTCATCAGCCTCGACGTCCTCGATTGGCGGCCCCTCGCCGGCGTCGCGCAACGCAGCGAAGGGGACCCAGCCGGTGGCGGCCCCGCCGACGGAGACGAACCGGACCCCGGGAAGGTGCGGGCGGACGGCGTCGGCGAGGGAAGCCAGCTCGGGCTCGGAAACCATCAGCTTCGCCCCGGCGTGGGTGACGATGTACGTGACCTCCTCGCCGGCCAGGCGCCAGTTGATCGGCATGAAGATGGCGCCGATCCGGCTGAGCGCGTACATGACCTCGATGAACTCGGGACAGTTGTAAAGGAGCACGGCGACGATGTCCCCGCGCCCGACGTTCAGGCCCCGGAGTCCCGCAGCCGTCCGCGCCGCGCGGCGGTCCAGCTCGGCATACGTGAGGGTCTCCTCGCCCCAGAGGAGGCACGGCCGCTCCGGGAACCGCTCGGCGTGGTGGCTGAGGACGCCGGCGAGGTTGTACGGACTCATGGCTCCATCACGTGGTCAGCATCCCAGGTGACGGGCGATCACCAGCCGCTGGATCTCATTGGTCCCCTCACCGATTTGAAGGATCTTCGCGTCGCGAAAAAAGCGCGAGACCACGAACTCGTCGGTGTAGCCGTAGCCGCCGTGGATCTGGACGGCCTCCAGGGCGGCCTGCATGGCGGTGTCGGAGGCATAAAGCTTGGCCATGGCGGCCTCCTTGGCGTAATCCGCGCCGCGGTCGTGGAGCCAGGCGGCCTTATAGGTGATCAGGCGGGCGTTTTCCACGGCGACGGCCATGTCCGCCAGCTTGAACTGTATCGCCTGAAACCGGCCGATCGGTTGGCCAAACTGCTCCCGCTGCTTCGCATACTCCAGCGACACCTCCAGACAGGCCTGGGCGAGGCCGAGGGAGAGCGCGGCGACGCTGATCCGCCCCACGGCCAGGGCCTGCATGAACTGGCGGAGTCCGACGCCCCGCTCCCCGATCAGGTGGTCCGACGGGACGCGGCAGTTTTCGAAAACCAGCTCGCGGGTGTCCACCGCGTGCCAGCCGATCTTCGGGATGCTCCGCCCGAGACGAAAGCCGGGAGTGTCCCGGGGGACCATGAAGGCAGAATACTCCTTGGACCCGTCGGACTTCTCCCCGCTCACGGCCAGGAGAATCACGCCAAGGCTGATCTCGGTCCCGGCGTTGGACGTGAACATCTTGGTCCCGTTGATGACCCAGGCGTTTCCCTCCCGCCTTGCCGCGGTCCGGATTGCCCGGGCGTCCGACCCGGCCTCGGGTTCCGTGAGGCCGAACGCCCCGAGGCGCTCGCCGCGCGCCAAGGGCCCGAGCCAGCGGCGCTTCTGCTCCTCGGTTCCGAAGTAAAGGAGCGGCAGCGAGCCTATGGTGAGGTGCGCGTTCCAGGTGGCCGCCACCGACTGGTCCGCCTTGGCCATCTCCTCCATGGCGGCGACGTAGGCCACCGCCCCGACGCCGGCGCCTCCGTACGCCTCGGGAACCAGCAGGCCCATCAGACCGAGGTCGGCCATCTTCCGGAAGACCTCCAGGGGGAAACGCCCGCTGGTGTTCCACTCGTCCCGGTGTGGGAGGATCTCCCTGCGGGCGAATTCCCGACAAAGGGCCTGGAGCGAGCGCTGCTCTTCGTTCAAATCAAGATCCATTGCGTTCTCCCGGACCGGTCGGGATCACCAGTATCTTCACGTGCGCCTCCTCCCGGCGGAGGAGCGCCTCCAGGCCGCGGGCCGGTGCGTCCTCCAGTGGAATGTGGGCCGTGACGAGCGGGTCGATCCGGATTCGCCCCTGAGCCAGAAGGCCGATGGCTTCGGAGAACTCGTCCACATAGGCCGAGCTGCCGATGATCTCCTTCTCGTGGACCAGGAGCCCGAGCAGGTTCGTCTGCACGGGCTGGGGAAGCAGCCCCACGATGACGACGCGACCTCCTTTCCCCGCCGCGCGGAAGGCCGTGGCGAAGGCCGGCGGGCTTCCGACGCACTCGAACGCCGCCGCCACGCGCTCTTCCCCGGTCCGCCGCGCGACCGCTCGGACCGGGTCCTCCGTCTCCGGGTCGATCACCACATCCGCGCCGAGGTCGCGCGCCAGGCGTCGGCGCTCCTCCCGGGGTTCGATCACCGCCACCCAACCCGCGCCCTTGGCCTTGAGCACCTGAAGCACCAGCAAGCCGATGGCGCCCGCGCCGATGACGGCCACCCGCTCCCCGCCCCTCAGGCGGGCCCTTCGGCAGGCGTGGAGGGCGACGGCCAGCGGCTCGACGACGGCCCCTCCGTGGTCGTCCACTTCGGGAGGAAGCACGTGACACCCGTAGGCCGGGACGCTCACCAACGGGGCCAAGGCGCCGTCGCGGGAAAGCCCCAGACTGCCCAGCTTGGCGCAGTAATTGAGTTGCCCCCGC
>JASLXW010000547.1:2226-2514 GCA_030740135.1 Nitrospinota bacterium | reverse complement strand
CATTCGGTCCGACAAGACTTATGATCCATATGGGAAATGTGGGATATTGCCTTTCCCGGGTGAATCGACGGGCGACAGGAAGGGTCAAGTTTTGCATTCCAACATTTTCCGTCTTTCTCGTCGAATTCGGGATAGAAAAAGGTGTCCGGGAAAGTTGGGGGCGAATCCGGACTTTGCACTCCGTTACGAGTTCGCGCCCCATTGAGGCGCGACGTCCGGTATCCCCCTCTCCTGGATGTGAGAAACATACGCTAAAGCGCAAATCAAGGTCTGACACCATCGCACAAC
>JASLXW010000547.1:0-2216 GCA_030740135.1 Nitrospinota bacterium | reverse complement strand
ACCGCTTGACAATTCTTAGGTGATCCGAATTCAGGCGACCCCCCCTTTCTGTGCTACCATGCGGATAGAAGAGGATTCAGTGATAGGCTTTCCCGTTGGGGCGCTTGTGGCAACGGGTACGCCGTAAGACGCGAGGGTCCGGGATGAATTTGAAAAAGATCTTGACGAAGAAAAGATCAAACATTCTGGAAATCGTCGCGTGCTACGGCGCCCGCAATGTGCGTCTTTTCGGCTCGGTGGCGCGCGGAGACACCGGGCCGGAAAGCGACATCGACCTCCTCATCGACCCCGGCCCTGAAATGAGCCTGTTCACACATGCGGAGCTCGCGCGTGAACTGGAAGACCTCATCGGCTGCAAGGTCAACCTGGTGAGCGACAGGGGTCTCAGGCCGCGTGTCCGGGAGCGCGTCCTGAAAGAAGCCGTCCCCTTATGACCCCGATGAGGGATGACCGGCAGCGCCTTCTCGACGTTCAGGAAGCCATCGCCAACATCGAAGAGTACGCGACCAGAGGGAAAGAAATCTTTCTCCGGGACAGGCTCATTCAAGTCTGGTTTGTCCACCACTTGCAAATCATCGGCGAAGCGGCCGCCGGATTGTCCCGCGAATTACGCGAGCGGAACCCAGATATCCCCTGGGGGGCGGCCATCGCCATGAGGAACATGCTGGTGCACGAATACTTCGGCATTGACTTGGAAGAGGTGTGGAAAGCGGTCACGCAGGACTTACCGAAACTCATGCGCTCGGTGGAGCGCATCCTGAAGGATCCTTCAGTCTAACCCACTGCCCATGGGCCGCGTTGCGGAGGTCGGCGGTCCGGACTCTTTATCCCCCCAGCCGACATTTCTCACAAAAGAATCATCAACCTCGGATGGGCCGATGATCTCTTTGGCTCAAGGAACCCGTGCGGGTCCGTTCGTCCTGGCCGGCGCGGGTTGAGGGGCTGTCGCAGAAATGGGTGGAGGACAGGTGGTCAGTTTCTGACCTCAACATGCCCCCCCGGTGAAACCGGCAAAGAGTGAGGGTCGCCTGGATGTCTCACAAAGCGTTGGTCTCACGGTTCGCGCGCCGAACAAATCGCCATTGGCGGCCTTATCCGGGTGAATGTGGGCATCTTCCAATTGGCCGCGCGGTATCCAGGGAAACGTTCTCTCTCATCAAGGAGCTGATCAACCGATTGCGCCCGGCCCCGGTCCAGCGACCCTAAGCGGAGTCCACGCAAGGGCGAAACCTCGAAGACCCCAACCCTAGCAGGTTGCGGAAAAACTCCGATGGGTTGGTGTTTTGGCCAAGATTCGGACCTTGCGCGCTGTCATTCCGAACGAGGTGAGGAATCGGCTCAAGCTCAAAACACGTTGTTTTTGAATCAGTTGTATGAATGAGGCTGACTCCGGTGGAGATTCATCGCCGCCCTCGGAATGACAGATTGGGGCATTTCAGACCCCTCAGAATCGTTTTTCCGCAACCTGCTAGTGGTCAGGCCCGTTTACACGCAGGGGTGGCATGGTTTTCCCATGGCGGACACCACCCAGGTCAGGTTTTCCGGCATCCGAACTCCTGTTGACAGGTCCGGTGGAGGGGGGTCTAATCGGGCTAAACAGCAACGGGTGGGGGGGTATGGGTCTGTCCGGATTTGAAATGGGAAAATTCTCATGAGTGTCATTGAAGCGTGGCTGGCGGATCTGGACCGGGTCTTGAACCGTGAGCCTTTGAGCGTTCCGGAAGTGCGCGTCGGCGTCTTTTATACGGCGGTTGAGTTGTCGAGCGGCCATGTGGGGGTGGCCTTCACGCCCCGGGACCTGGCGGACACAGTCTGTTGCCCCCAGACGGCCAGCGCCGCGCCTCCGTCGGGACGAATGGCCGGACGGGATGCGTGGACCCTGGCACAGTACGCCCTCTCGCCGCTTTCCCTGCGGCGAGCCGTGGGGATTGCGGCCCTCAACGCCCTCTCGTCCCTCGCGATGGAAAAACACGGCGTTCCGGACACGGAGGTGCTCCTTGGCGTTGACGCCTTGGAGGCGGCGGACATCCAGCCGGACGATGACGTTGCGATGGTTGGGGCTTTCATCCCATTCATCAAAGCGCTCAAGAGCCGGCCGGGGCGACTCTGGGTGGTGGACAAGCATCGGGAAGCCCTGAAGCCGGACGAGGCGGCTTTCTGGAAGCCTCCGGAAGAGGCCGCAGAGGTTCTCTCCCAGGCAAGCGCGGTGATCATCA
>JASLXW010000546.1 GCA_030740135.1 Nitrospinota bacterium | reverse complement strand
TCGGCAAGAACCGCTTCCACGTAACCCGGATCCTTTTCCATCCGCTTCCTCTCTTCCCGGAAGGGCTGGAAATATTCCTCAATTCTCTCGTAGAGCATTTTCTTGGCGTCCCCGTATCCGAATCCTCCGGCGAGATACCGCCCGCGCATCTCCTCCCGCTCTTTCTCGCCGGCGACGAGGCTGTAGATCGCGAAGACGTTGCACTTGTCCGGATCCTTTGGCGCTTCGAGCGGGGTCGAATCGGTCACGATGGACATCGCCTTTTTCTTGAGAGATTTCCCCGCATCGAAGATATCGATGGTGTTGTCGTAGCTCTTGCTCATCTTCTGGCCGTCGACCCCCGGCACCTTGGCGCCTGCGTCCAGGCGGTGGACGGGAACCGGAAGGGTTTCCCCGTAAGTACGGTTGAACGCCTGCGCCATGTTCCGCGTCATCTCGATGTGCTGAATTTGGTCCTCGCCAACGGGGACGATGTTCGATCGGTATATGAGAATGTCGGCCGCCATCAGGACGGGGTAGAAGTACAGGCCCACCGATGCGGAAATCCCCCGCTGCACTTTGTCCTTGTAGGAGGTGGCCCGGTCGAGAAGCCCCTTGGGGGTGACGCAGGAAAGAATCCAGGCGAGCTCGGACACCTCCGGCACGTCCGACTGGCGGAAGAAGACGGCGCGCTTCGGGTCCAGGCCGAGCGCCAGGTAGTCGAGCGCGACATCGCGCACCAGCCCGGCCAACTCCTCCGGGTCCTGGACGGTGGTCTGGGCGTGATAGTTGGCGATGAAATAGAAGGCCTCCCCTTCCTTTTGAAGCTCGATGTGCTGCTTCAGGGCGCCGAAGTAGTTGCCCAGGTGGAGCTTCCCCGAGGGCTGCACCCCCGAGAGGAAGCGAACCTTTTTCCCCGCCTTCACCGGACCGCCCGCCATTTCCGCCTCACCCAACGCCGCCGGCGCATACCGGCTTCACTACGAGCCGGTAAGCTGAAGCAGCACCTGCACCACCGCCAGCTCGACAGACCGCAAAAAAAGGAATATCGGCCACATGATGTTACGCAGAAGACCCAAAAATATCAGTCCCAGGACGATGTAAAACCCGTAGGGCTCCATCTGGGAGTATTGCCAAGCCAACTTTCTCGGCAAGAGGCCAACCAGAATCCGCCCCCCGTCGAAGGGAAGGATGGGAATCAGGTTGAAGGCCGCGAGGGCTGTGTTGATCAGGAAACCGGCTTGCAGCATGAGCGCGACCGGTTCGCCCACCACCCCCGTTGCCAGGCCGAAACGCTGAATTTGAACCAACAGAACCCGGTTGGCAATGGCCAGAACGAAATTCGTCGCCGGGCCCGCCACCGCCACCCACATCATATCCCGCCGGGGGTTCGCGAAGTTCTGCGGGTTCACCGGCACGGGCTTCGCCCAGCCAAAACCCATCCCCGCCGCCATCGAGATGGCGAAGGCGAGCGTCCCCATCGGGTCCAGGTGGACGATCGGATTCAGGTTCAGCCTTCCCAGCATCCGGGCGGTCGGGTCTCCCAGCCTGTCGGCCACCCAGCCGTGCGCCACTTCGTGGAAGGTCAACGCCAACAAAATGGCCGGCAAGGCAATCACCAGCTGCTGTAAATAATCCGCTGAGAACAAAGCGATCCTTTACTCTTCAGACTCGATGAAGGAAACCCGGCTGGACCCCTGCCGGCCACAAGAAGCCGCAGTCTTTTCTTCAGCCGGGGCAGGCGGCGTATCAAGCCGAAACGGGAGGGATTCTAAGGACTTGCAGAGGGAATCGTCAACGGAGCGCTGCCCACCGGGAAGATACCCGGAGTATGGGTATCAGAAATCCCAAGTGAGTCCGGCGGGGATATTCCAAAAAGAGCCGGCTCCCGGAAGGAAGCCGGCCCTTTTGTTTCGCCTATGCGGCGGCGGGAGGCCGCCCCCGTGCTGTTTCCAGTCAGTTGAGAAGGGAGACGAGATCGTTCACCTGACGCCGCAGGTAATCATCCTTCGGGGCAAAGCGGAGCGCACGGTGGAATTCGCCCAGGGCCTTGCCCATTGCTCCCCGTTTCAGATAGATGCGGCCCATGTTCAGGAAGGGGAAATGCCGGGGATCATAGCGGCTCGCCTTTTTGGCCTTCTGGAACCACTCGACGGACTCATCCTCCTCGCCAATCTGCAAGAGATAACAGCCGATATCGTTGTACGGGTTGCCGAAATCCTCGTCCACCTCAATGGCCTGGTTGCACTCTTCGATCGCCTCCTCGATCCGGCCCTGAAAACTGTACATCCAGCCGAGGTAGGTATGCGCATCGGCGGTTGGGAAGCGGCGGATGGACTCGAGGTAGTTGCGAATGGCTTCCTCGAGGTCGCCCTCGCGGTGGCAGGTGTTGCCTTTTTCGAGGAAGAGCAGCGCCTCGTTGCGCAGCTCGTCGGATGAGTCCGTCTCGAATTGCCGCTCGTCAGCGTCCAATTCAGCCCTCCCTCTGTTAGCGTTGCCTACGTAAAAGGAATAGGCCGTGGCGCTGAAGTTTCAA
>JASLXW010000545.1 GCA_030740135.1 Nitrospinota bacterium | reverse complement strand
TTACGCGGACCGAGCACACCGGCCTGCGGGACGACCGCTACGTCGCCGCGGTCAACCTCACAAAAAACCAAAAGACCTTCCGGCTGGCCTATATCGTCCGGGCGGTGACGCCGGGCCGTTATTACGCGCCCGCGGTCTTCGTGGAGGACATGTACAAGCCCCGCTTCCGGGCGCTCGGCGCCTCGGGCCGGCTTGTGGTCACCGGGCGATGACGGCGCGCGGCCCGGCCGGCGGGGGGCCGGGTTCTTCGGGTCAGGGGTGAACACGCTGTGGCGAACGTGGAAAAGCGGAAGGGTTTCACGGGATTGCGACGGAGAGCCTTGAGGCTCGGCCTCGCGGCCGCGGCCGTCTGGGCGGGACTGGCGGCGCTGGACGCGGCGTTTCCGCCGGACCTCGGGGTTTACAACAGGCGATCCCGGCTGGTCCTCGACCGGGACGGGCGGGTCATCGGCGCCTCTTTGACCCCGGAGGGACGCTGGCGCGTTCCGATCCGGCCTGAAGCCGTGGACCCCCTCTATCTCCGAATGGTCCTGGCTTTCGAGGACCGCCGCTTTTACCGTCACCCGGGCGTGGACCCGCTGGCGGTCGGGCGCGCGGTCGGGCAGTGGATCCGAAACCGGCGGGTGGTCTCGGGCGCTTCGACGTTGAGCATGCAGGTCGCCCGTCTGCTCGAGCCCAGGCCCCGGACCTTCCGCGCGAAAGGGGCCGAAGTCCTCCGCGCGTTCCAGCTCGAACGGCGTCTCGGCAAGCGGGAGATCCTCTCCATCTACCTGACCCTCACGCCCTTCGGCGGGAACCTCGAAGGCGTGCGGGCCGCTTCGCTCGCCTATTTCGGCAAGGGGCCCGGCCGGCTGACCCCCGCCGAGGCGGCGCTCCTCGTCTCGATTCCCCAGTCTCCGTCACGGCTGAGACCGAACCGGCATCCCCGGAGGGCGCGCGCGGCGCGGAACAAGGTGCTGGCGCGAATGGCCCGCGCCGGGGTGATCGCCCCGGGCGTTGCGGCAAGGGCGATGGAGGACCCGGTTCCGGCCCGGCGGCTGCCTTTCCGCAAGGCGGCCCCGCTCCTGGTCCGTCGGCTCTTGACGGGTCCCGGCGGGGGGGGGGGAGGCGCGGAAAGCCGTCGGACGTTCATCGACCTCCGTCTCCAGCGCGCCGTTCGGCGGCTGGCCCGCGGCGCGGCGACGCGGTGGGGTCCATCCGTTTCGGCCGCCGTCCTGGTCGTCGAGAACAAGGGCCGGAAGGTTGCGGCCTACGTCGGGTCCGCCGACTTTTTCGATGACGGCCGGCAGGGCCGGGTGGACATGGTGAACCGCCGGCGCTCGCCGGGGTCCACGCTGAAGCCTTTTATCTACGGCGTCGCGATGGACGAGGGGATCATTCACCCCGAGACCCTCATTCGGGATGAGCGTTTGCGCATCGGAGACTACGCCCCCCGGAACTTCGACGGGGGTTTTCAGGGGGAGGTGACGGTCCGCGAGGCCCTTCAGCACTCGCTCAACGTCCCGGCGGTCCTGGTCCTGAACCGGGTCGGCCCCGCGCGGATGATGGCGGAGTTTCAAATGGCCGGGATCTCTCCGAGGTTCGCCGGCCTGGGCGGCGACCCGGGCCTCGCCCTCGCCCTGGGCGGCGTGGGTCTGACGCTGGAGGAGCTGGTGACGCTGTACGCCGCCCTGGCGGACCGAGGCGCGGCCCTCCCGCTGCGTCTCGCGGAAGGCCGCCGGGGATCCGGCGGCCGAAAAGCGGCGGCCAAGCCCCGCAGGCTCCTGGGACGAACGGCGGCGTGGCATCTGACGAAAATCCTCGAGGGCGCGCCCCGGCCGCCGGACCGGGTGAAAAAGTCGAGATCGACCCCGCGCGCGCCGATCGCCTTCAAGACGGGCACCTCCTATGGATACCGCGACGCATGGGCGATCGGCTACAACAAGCGCTATACGGCCGGCGTCTGGGTCGGCAGGCCGGACGGGACGCCCGTGCCGGGCGCGACGGGCCGCCGGGCCGCGGCCCCCTTGCTCTTCAAGGTGTTCGAACAGCTCCCGCCGCCGCCCCCGTCCTCGGGTGTGCGGGCGCCCGAGGGGGCGCTGATCGCCGATAACCGGGAGCTTCCCCCGCACTTGCGCCGCCTGCGCGTCCCGGCCCTGGGTGAAAGGGGTGTGGCCCGGGACCGGACCCCGCCGCCGCGTCTGGAGTTTCCCCGGAACGGCTCGACGGTGGAGCTCAGCGGGGCCGGCGCTGAAATGAGCCGCCTCCCCCTCATCGCCCATGGGGGCGAAGGTCCGTTCAACTGGCTCATCAACGGCCGTCCGATTTCCGGCGGACGGAAAGAGAATGAATGGAACCCGGACGGGCCGGGGTTTGTGCGG
The DNA here is from genome assembly GCA_030740135.1 of Nitrospinota bacterium. Next base: position 156 of record JASLXW010000545.1, on the reverse strand, counting down.
GTGACGGTGGTTGACGCCGCGGGCCGATCGGCGTCCGCCGAGATTAAGATCCGTTGAGTTCCCCGATGTCCGTAGTGCGGATTTTTCCCGAATAGCAAGTTGTGAGGCGTTTGCCTGCGTGAGAAATTCCGGCTGCCACGAGAGTCGATGGGACCT
>JASLXW010000544.1 GCA_030740135.1 Nitrospinota bacterium | reverse complement strand
GTTCGGAATGACAGCGCGCAAGGTCCGAATCTTGGCCAAAACACCAACCCATCGGAGTTTTTCCGCAACCTGCTAAAAGAGGGATTCGGGATTGTGGGCTCTGGAATTCGACCTTCGCGGGAAGGCGGGTGTCCTTCCGCCCGTGAAGGGGGCCACATTCTGACGGATGGGTGTATTTTTGGAAAGGAGGGGGCGGCTCTTGAATAGCGCCCCCTCTGGTTTTTTGTTGGGACGAACGGATGGCTTGAGCCTTGGAATTCCATCTGATCTGAGATACACTGCGTGTGTGCCAAATTGGTCTCTTTTCTTCGGGCAACCTATTGAACAAGAAATGTTTACCCGAACATGACCGGCTTGACAGTTCCTCTTTGTGAGATATGCGGGGTAGGATGAGCGTCGGTTGTTTGGCGTCATACGGGGGCTTCCGTGATTCCCGCCCAAGCTTGAAGGTGGCCTGGGTCCTATGCGTCTTTTGCTGATTTCCCCCCTCAGGCGCCGTCCCAAGCGGCCGACCCGGACCGCTTTCATCGTTCTTGCCTCGCTCCTTGTCCTTGGGGGATGCTCGGCCCGAAAGGCCCCTCCCTCCGCTTCCTCCGCGGGGGACCTGATCGTCCTGGGCCGGGAGAACATGCAGGAACAGGATTTCGAGCGGGCCCGGGCGGCATTCAACCGGATCCTCCAGGAATACCCGGAGAGCAACCTTCGCAGCGTAGCCCTCATCAGCCTCGCGGACTCCTTTTACGCCTCCAAGGAATACGAGGAGGCCAAGTTTCAGTACGAGAAGTTCGTTCAGCTTTACCCGGTCAACCCGCAAACGCCCCGGGCCTTTTACTTCCTCGCGATGAGCGACTACAACCGCCTCGCCAGCGTGGCTCGGGACCAGACCCAGGCGCAGAACGCCTTGGAAAATTTCCGGCGGCTCGTGCGCCAATTCCCCGACAACCCCCTGAGCGCCGAGGCCGCCCCGAAGGTGACCGCGCTGGAGACCCGGCTGGCCCGCAAAGAGTTGATGGTCGCCCGGTTTCACTATTCCAACAGCAATTATCAATCGGCCATCCCGAGATTCCTGGGGCTGTTGAAAGAGTATCCCAAGGCCCCCGCCGTGGCCGCCGCCTTGTACTACCTGGCGGATTCTTATCGGCGGGAGGAGAATTTCCGAAAGGCCGGCGGCGCGCTGCGCCGGCTGATTCGTTATCACCCTAAGAGCCGATACCATAAAAAGGCGCGGAGCCTGCTCGGCAAGCTGCCGAAATTCGCGCAATCGGCTTCCAAAACCCGTTGAGCCATTTGAACAGGCGTTTCATGCGTGCTAAAATGGGCCGTGAGCCTCCCGGCGAGAAGGCCGCCGATCCCTTCGGTTCCTCCGCTTCCGGTTAGACGCCCATGTCCGATGACCTTGAAGAATTCGACGCCCCCGAGGACGACCCCGCGCCGGACCCGGACCCGAAAGCGGGGTCGAATTCCGGTCAAGGGGACGTCGAACCCGTCACGGCCGACTCGCTTTCCTCCTACCTGAAGGAGATCCGCGACATCCCGGTTCTGACGCGGGAAGAGGAGCAGGCCCTTTCCCGCGAGGCGATCGGGGGAAGCCGCGAGGCCATGGACAAGCTCATCCGCAGCAACCTCAAATACGTGGTGAGCGTGGCCACTAAATACAAAGGCTGCGGGTTGTCCCTGCTGGACCTGATCAACGAGGGGAACATCGGCCTGATCCAAGCCGCCAAGCGCTTCGATCCGAACAAGGGCGTCAAGTTCATCACGTATGGGGTGTGGTGGATCCGCCAGTCCATCATACACGCCCTGGCCGAACAATCCGGAACGGTGCGCCTTCCCATCAAACAGGCGGGAAAGCTTTTCAAGATCGGCGAGAAGTATCAGGAGATCAAACAGGCGCGCGGCCGGGAACCCACGACGCACGAGCTGGCCAAGGCGTTGGACCAGACCGAAGAGGAGATCGACACCATCCTGCGCGTCTACCGCAACCACCTGTCGCTGGACGCTCCGGTCACCGAGGGAGAGGACACACGCTACCTGGACTTGTTGGAATCCAAAGACATACCCTCCATCGAGGAGGGATTGGTGCGCCGCTCCTTGTCCCGCGATGTGGCGGCCCTCCTCAAAGAACTGAATCCCCGTGAGCAGGAGATCCTGCGAATGCGCTTCGGCTTCGAGGGGGACCCCATGACCCTGGAAGAGATCGGCAAAAAGATCGGTCTGTCACGGGAGCGAATCCGTCAAATTGAAACGAAGGCCAAGCGGAGGCTGCGAGCCCGCGCGCGAATGAAGGCCCTTCACGATTACCTCAACTGAAACCCGGTCTGATGCGGACAATGACCCAACCCGCCAAAGTCCGGGACGCGGAATCCGCCTCGGCGCAAGCGCCCCCGAAGCTCTTCAGCCCCAACCGGATCACCATGCTGCGCCTCTTGTTGGCGCCGATCATCATCACGCTCCTCCTGACCCCTGGGCTGTACAACGCCCCGATCGCCGCCCTGGTGATCGCCCTGGGCTCGCTCA
>JASLXW010000543.1 GCA_030740135.1 Nitrospinota bacterium | reverse complement strand
AAGCCGTGATCTAAGGGACGGCTCCATCGCCGATGGGTCGGTGCCGCCCTGGCGCGCCGACTGGGGCGTGCCCGAACCCGGCTTTGTCGAGTACCGCTTTGCCTGGGACCGAACAAACGTGTCGCAAGACGTGAACGGCTCGTGGGAGGTCACGTCTAACCTGGGGTTTAGGACTCGTGTCAACCAAGGTTGGATCGTGAATTACACGGCTTCCTTCGTACCTTGTAAATTGACCCAAGGGGTCGTCCCCGCCCACGGGGCATGGTACCGGGCTGTCGCCCGGAACCTGGTGGTCGGGTAGCCAGGACGGTCGCCCGCCCCAGCTCCCACAGAACCGTACTTGTGCTTTTCACATACGGCTCCTCAGATATGTGGGTTATCACCCCCACAGATGGCCGTTTTCCGACCTCTCAGGTATCCCCAAACAGCGAGAGCTGTTTGACGGGAACAGGGACCTCCGTCCAGATCTCCTGGAACCGCTTACGCACTGAAAAGAGACCTTGCTTCGCGAAGAACGCGTTATTCAGGCCTCGATCCACCACATAGTCGTGACTCAGCGCCCACGTGGACTTCCGTCCATCGTAAATCCTGCGCCATACGGTCTTGGGTCTGACACCCAAGCGGATAAGTTGTCGAGCGATGGTGAGTTTCCGCTTCCAGTGCTTGAGCACCACGGCGCGGAGTCGTCTCCGAATATGAGCATCAGTATCGCCCATAAGTCGCTCGATGCCTTGCGTACAGACCCCGAAGTGGCCCATCCACCCTTTGAGATAGCGGTTGATCTTGAGGATGACCGCTTCAAGCGATCGGCCTCCAGATCGGGGCACCAACTCAACGATGCGCTTTCGAAGCCGCTTCATGCTGCGCTCCGAGAGCAGGATTTCCACTGAACCGTCTGGCATGGGCGCCATGCGATATCCCAGGAAATGACGGGTTTCAGGTTGAGCCACCGCGCTCTTTGATGCGTTCACCTTCAAGCGCAACCGCTTGTTGATGAACGCGGTCACCGATGCCATGACCCGAGTGCCTGCACGTTCGCTCCGGACGTAGATGTTGCTATCATCTGCGTACCGAACAAACCGATGGCCCCGCCGATCCAGCTCCCAATCGAGCTCATCGAGCACGATGTTCGAAAGCAGCGGAGAAAGAGGCCCGCCTTGCGGCACACCCTCTTCCGTCGTCACCTTCACGCCGTCTGGCATGACCACCCCAGCCTTGAGCATTCGCCCAATCAGGACCAACAATCGCTTATCATCGACCCGCTGAGCGAGCCGGGCGAGCAACCGTTGATGATGAACACGGTCGAAGAATTTCTCCAAGTCCATGTCCACCACCCAATGCCGCCCTTCTTGGACGTAACTCACGGCCTGTGAGATCGCCGTTTGGCAACCTCGGCCTGGACGAAACCCGTGGCTTGCGTTGTGGAACGTCGGCTCAAAGACCGGCTCGAGCACCTGTCGCACCGCCTCTTGGACCACTCTATCCACCACGTTTGGAATGCCGAGCCCCCGCACCTTGCCGTCGCCCTTCGGAATCCACACTCGCCGAATTTCTCCGGGCCTGTAGGTGCCGTCAAGCAGGGTTCGGAGCAGCTTCGCCGCCACCTTCGGCCAGTGCTGTTGCACGTCCTCGATGGTCTGACGATCCGGGCCTGGCGCCCCTTTGTTCGCCGCTACTTTGGCAAATGCCTCACGGAGGCACTGCACAACTTTCTCAATCCTTGCGTGATCTTGCTGACTCGAATTGGCCTCCGCCTGCGGCACCTTATGCGTCCCTGCCCCGAATAGGTTCGGCTTGTTGACGCGCTCGGCTTCACGTTTGGTCCGTGAACTTTCAGCTGTAGCGAATGACATCGCGAGTTGAAGATCATCTCCTTTGACTGCAGTCGCCTTCCCTCCACCGGGGGGCTCGACCCCTCGGCTTGAGGCCAACTTTCGAGGGCCTTTCGGTACTATGCGACTGTCCGACTTCTGCTGGGCCATGGGCCTTCGTCCTTTCGTCCTCGGGCTTACCGGCCTATGCCGGAGCCCAGCAGATCTCCCAGGGTAAGACGTTCAAATTTCGTGTCCATCCCGTCGCCACTACACCCGTAACACCTACAGAAATAGGGCTTCGTCGCTAGCCGCCAACTTACCCGCTACGGATGCCTTACGGCGCTTCACTTTCGTTCGGAACGGTCACGCACCTACGGCTTCCACCAGACCTGCCCTCGCGGGAGTCTCGGTCGGGGCGAGTATCCACCTCTTCCGCCAACCACCCCGGTACTCCGGGGCCACGCCCTTGCCACCTCAGTGTCGAGTTCCCTCTGCAGGGCCTCGGGATAGGACTCGTCTACACGACTCACCTCCAATTCAAACGCCATGCCTGGCGCACGGCTTCCTTTTGGCCTAAAGGCCTTTTTGAAGCTCAAAATCCCCTGTTGTCCGGCGGGTTAAGGTCACGCGCAACGCGCGTGCATCTCTTTTTTTGAGCGCTTCGCGCAAACGCCGCAAGCGGCGTTAAGGGGAGTAAGGGAGTAAG
>JASLXW010000542.1:293-2521 GCA_030740135.1 Nitrospinota bacterium | reverse complement strand
CGAACTCGCCCGGCCGGCAGATTCCCACCAGCGCGTTGAGATTCGCCCCGTCCATGTACACCTGCCCCCCGTTCCGGTGGACGATATCGCAGACCTCCGTGATCGCCTCCTCGAAAACGCCGTGGGTGGAAGGGTAGGTGATCATCAGGGCGGACAGATTGTCGGCGTGCGCCTCCGCCTTCGCCCGCAGATCGCTCACGTCCACGTTGCCCTCCGAGTCGCAGGCGGTGACGACCACCTTCATGCCCACCATGGCGGCGCTCGCCGGGTTCGTTCCGTGGGCGGAGCTCGGGATCAGGCAGACGTTCCGATGCCCCTGCCTGCGGTTTTCGTGATACTGCCGGATGACGAGAAGGCCCGCGTACTCTCCCTGCGCTCCGGAGTTCGGCTGGAGGGAAACCGCGTCGAACCCCGTGATGTCGGCCAGCATTTCCTCGAGCCCGCCGATGAGTTGTCTGTATCCCCCGGTCTGATCGGAGGGGGCGAACGGATGGATCCCGCTAAACTCCCTCCAGGTCACGGGGATCATCTCGGTGGTTGCGTTGAGCTTCATGGTGCAGGATCCGAGGGGGATCATGGACCGGGTCAGGGAGATATCCTTGTCTTGGAGGCGTTGCATGTAGCGGAGCATCTCGGTCTCGGAGTGGCAGCTGTTGAAAACGGGATGGGTGAGAAACGGGCTGGTCCTTCGGAGCGTTTCGGGAATGTGCCTCCCCGCGCTCTTGTCCAACTCGGCCACCGTGAACCCGGCCTCCGGCCTGGCCGAGAAAGCCGCCCACACGTTTTCCACATCCTCCGGCAGGGTGGTTTCATCGAGCGAGATGCCGACGGCCTCCCCGCCCTCGTGCCGCAGGTTGATCCCCCTTTCCACCGCCCTCCCGCAGATTCGGGCCGCTTCGCCTTTCCCGGTCTCCACCGTGAGGGTGTCGAAAAAGGCCTCGCTCCTGATCCGGTACCCGAGGCGGATCAGTCCTTCCGCCAGGATGGACGCGAGGCGGTGAACCCGCTCAGCGATTTTCTTCAGCCTCCCGGGGCCGTGGTAGACGGCGTACATGCCCGCCATGACGGCCAGGAGCACTTGGGCCGTGCAGATGTTGCTCGTCGCCTTCTCCCGGCGGATGTGCTGCTCGCGGGTCTGGAGCGCGAGCCGGAGCGCGGGCTTCCCCCCGGCGTCGATGGAAACACCGACCACCCGGCCCGGCATGGAGCGCCGGTACGCCTCCCGGGTCGCCAGGAACGCCGCGTGCGGGCCGCCGAATCCGAGAGGAACGCCGAACCGCTGGGAGCTGCCGACCACCACGTCGGCGCCGAATTCGCCCGGCGGCTTCAAAAGCGTCAGGCTCAGAAGGTCCGCCGCCACGATGACGGCCGCCTTCCGGCCGTGCGCCTCGCGCACGGTTTCGGTGAAATCGAAGACCCCGCCGTCCGTCGCCGGGTACTGGAGCAGAACCCCGAACGGATCTTTTTCAAAAATCTCGCCCCGGCGGTCGCCCACGATGACTTCGATCCCGAGGGGGCGGGCCCGGGTCCGGACCACCTCGATGGTCTGGGGATGGCAATCCGAGGCCACGAAAAACGCCCGCCCGCCGCCCTTGGCGAGGGCGAGGGCCATCATCATCGCCTCCGCCGCGGCGGTTCCCTCATCGAGCAAAGAAGCGTTGGAAAGCTCCATTCCGGTGAGGTCCATCACCATGGTCTGAAAATTCAGGAGGGCTTCGAGGCGGCCCTGTGAAATCTCCGGCTGATAGGGGGTGTAGGCGGTGTACCATCCGGGGTTTTCCAAAATGTTCCGAAGGACGACGGTGGGGGTGATGCAATCGTAGTATCCCATTCCGATCATGGACCGGAGCGGTTTGTTCCGGGAAGCCATTTCCTTCAGCGCGCGGAGGACCTCATGCTCGGGGCGGCTTTCGCCCAGCCGGAACGGCGACCGGGTGATGATCGAGGAAGGAACGGTCCTTTCAATCAGCGCGTCAAGGGATTCGATTCCCAGCGCCTCAAGCATGGACGCGATTTCGGACTCGCCGGGGCCGATGTGCCGGTGGACGAAATCATCTCTCTGCTCGAGATCGCGCAGCGCGCCGGCGGGCTCTCCCATGATGATCCTTTCTCAAAGCGCCCATCGTCCGAAAGGCCCGCCCCGCCGCTCGCCGTGAAAGGCTTCGCGGAAACGGAAATGGCACCAAGGCCGGCGGGCGGCCAAGCGTGTCCGGTGAAAGGGGAGGCAG
>JASLXW010000542.1:0-283 GCA_030740135.1 Nitrospinota bacterium | reverse complement strand
CTTCCGCTTGCCGGCCGAAGGCGTTGCGCCCTATTGATTCCGGACAAGCGGCGGTCCCTGCGGGTTAGCCGCTCTCCTCTTCCACAAAGGTCTTGTATTCGTCGATATTGAGCAAGTCGTTCAGTTCGGATGCGTCCTTCATTTCAATCTTGATTATCCAACCGTCGTCGTAAGGATGGCTGTTCACCAGATCGGGCTCATCCTCCAGCTGGGTGTTGACCTCGGAGACGGTTCCCGTAACGGGCGCGTAGAGATCGGAAACCGCCTTGACCGATTCGACGAC
>JASLXW010000541.1 GCA_030740135.1 Nitrospinota bacterium | reverse complement strand
CTGTTATCAGGGAACCCCTCTTCATCCGCCGAAACCGCGGGTTCTCGAACATGGCGGTCCCGTGAAAGGTTTTGTCACCGTCTCTGTGGATTGTCCCGACTTGTGTCCCAGATACACCGCCCGGGTCGTGCGGGATGTGAAGGTGGGGCCGTCCCCCATCTGGATGCAGTGGCGCCTTCAAACGGCCGGCGTTCGGCCCATTAACAATGTGGTCGATGTGACCAATTACGTCCTGCTGGAAAGAGGCCAGCCTTTGCACGCCTTCGACCTGGAAAAGATCCGGGAGGGCGAAATCGTCGTTCGCACACACACCGCTGAAGATGAGTCGACCTTCACCACCCTCGACGAGACCGAGCGCACCCCTCCCGAAGGGGCCTGCATGATCTGTGATGGAGTGGGTCCGGTGGCCGTCGGAGGGGTGATCGGCGGCTTGAACTCGGAGGTGGGGCCCGGCACGACCGCCATCCTTCTGGAGAGTGCTTTGTTCCAACCGCAGAGCATCCGACGAACCGCTCGGGTGATGGGACTCGCCACCGAGGCGTCCTTCCGGTTTGAACGAGGCGTGAATCCGGAGGGCGTCCCGCAGGCCTTGGACCGAGCGGGTGAACTCATCCGCCGGGTGACGGGGGGAGAGGTGGCTCGGGGGATGGCCGACGTATCCCGGAGCGCGCTTCTGGAGAAAAAAATGGTGATCCTTCGAACCGGTCAGCTCGAGCGGGTTCTGGGGATGGATATACCGATTCGAGAGGTGTCCGACATTCTCCTCTCCTTGGGCATGGAGGTGACCGCGGCGGAAAGCAAGGAAAACATGTCCATCCTGATCCCGGCTCACCGGCTGGACCTCTCCCGGGAGATTGACATCATCGAGGAAGTGGCGCGCATTTACGGTTACGATCGGTTCCCCACAATCCTTCCCTCGGGTGGGAATGCTCGCCCCGGTCTCGTCTCCGAATGGGATTTTCTAAATCGGGTCCGCACTGTCCTGTGCGGCGCCGGCCTGCTGGAGGCCATCAATCTGAGTTTTGTGCCCGCGTTGAAGGGCAACGGGACGGCGGATTCATATGACGGCGGCCCGTCTTTGGCGTTATTGAATCCTCTGAGCCGGGAAGGGGCGATGCTGCGCTCGTGCTTGTGGCCCGCCCTTCTGAGAAACGCGGCGGCCAACATGAACCGCAATGTCGGGGAAATCCGCCTGTTCGAGGTGGGGCATGTCTTTCGTCCGGGACCTTCGCCGTCGGATTCGCTTCCGGATGAACCGCTGCGCATCGCGGGTGTTCTGAGTCAGACCTCTGAGCGGGGCGCTTGGACCGAAACGGGTCGGAAGCGGGACTTCTACGACATCAAAGGGATACTGGAACACTTGCTCTCCGCTTTTGGCGTCGAACATGCCCGATTCAAACCCGAATGCGGATATCCATATCACCCAAGCCGCTCGGCAACGGTCTGGCTCCGTCAGGGGCCCTCGAATGAGGAGGAAATGTGGGGCGAGTTGGGAGAGATTCATCTGGACGCGCAAAGGGCCTTCGATCTCCCGCAACCGGCGATGATTTTCGAGGTTTCGTCCAATCCGCTCCAGCGGGCGATGGCGGACACGCCCCGCTTCCGAGCATTGCCGAGATTTCCACCGACCAGCCGTGACCTGGCGGTCGTGATTCCGGAGCAAGTGATGGTGGATTCCATCCAGCGCGCGATCCTGGAGGAAGGCGCCCCCTTGGCCCAAGAGGCCGTGGTGTTTGACGTGCATGTCGGAGACCCGGTCCCGCAAGACCGGAAGAGCGTTGCCTTCGCCTTGGTCTACCGGTCTGAGGAGAGAACCCTGACGGGGGAGGAGGTCAACGAGGTGCACGAGCGAATCGTGTCCCGACTTTCAAGGGAGTTTCAAGCTCAACTGCGGTGAATTCTCGGGCAGTGAAAGAACCGGCGGGTTTGACGCGTTGGCGGAATAAGAATATAAAGAAGAGAGGGATGCTGGAAAACTCAGAGAAGGCTTGAATCATGTCAAGTTTGGAAAATCTTGAACAGTTGGAGCACCAGCTTCGGGCGTTGCTCTCTGAACGGAAACAGTTGAAGTCGCGTTTGGATCAACTCGAAGCCGACGCTCCCGCGAAGGGCCGGGACAAAGATTTCCGGGAATCCCAACGGGTGAAGGACTTGTTGGCGCGCGACCGGAGCGATCTGCGAAGCCGCGTTGAGTCCATGTTGGCGGCGATTTCCCGGCTGAGTCAAGCCAGTTAAGCACCGGAGGTGGCGCCGTGGCGGATCGAAACACCGTCTCCGTGGAGATCTACGGAAAATCCTATGTCGTCCGCGCGGGCACGGACCAGGAATACACCCGGACGTTGGCCCGGTACGTTGAGGATCAGATGCGCAAAGTGGCCGCGCAATCCAAGGCCGTCGATACGCAAAAGATCGCCGTTCTGACGGCGCTCAACATCGCGAATGACCTCTTCCATGCTGAGAAAATGGAGCGGGAAAAGGAATCGAACCTGGACCAACGCACGGCCGCGCTCCTTCAGCTGGTGGAAAACGCGGGATAA
>JASLXW010000540.1 GCA_030740135.1 Nitrospinota bacterium | reverse complement strand
TAATGGGTGCCGACGCCGCCCCGCCACCGGCCGGGGCCCGCCGAGTCCTTCAGGAGACCGTAATGGAGGGTGCGCCATGGGGTCATGATCTCGGTGATCTCCACCGTGTTCTTCATCAGCCCCCCGGCCATGATCGGGGGCGAAACATGCGGCCAGCCGTCGTGGCCCCAAACGGCGCCGCTGCCGCCGCCGGGTCCGAACACGGTGAAAAAGAACCGCTTGTGGAGCCCGGACTCCGCGTCCATCTCGCGCGGATCGTCTCCGAAAGTCACGAAGGAGACGTGGTTGGCCCATCCGGCGCTCACGCCCCGGGGAATGGCCTGACCCAGGGCCATGAACATGGCGAAAATAAGCTCATTGCCCAGGTGGTTGTTGCACGCGCCGATGTTGGCCGGGTAGGCCGGGTTTACGACCGTCCCCTTCGGGGCGATGATCCGGACGGGCCGGCAGCTGCCCGCGTTGAAGTGGACATCGGGGTCCACGGACATGAGAAGAGGGATGTAGGTGCAGGCGTGCGTGACCGCCGTGGGCGTGTTGATGAAATCCACCTGCTTGTCGGACCCGGACCAGTCCACCTCCATTTCGTCCCCCCGGATGGTGAGATTCACCCTCACCCAAACCGGCCGGTCCGTCGTTCCGTCCCAGTCGCAGGCATGCTCGCCGTAATAGGTCCCATCGGGAATCCCTGAAATCTCGCGCCGCATGGCCTGTTCGGAAGAGTCCAGGAGGGTCTGAACGCAGGTCCGCACCGTCTCCCGGCCCATCTTTTGACAGAGCCCGATGAGGGACTCCTCGCCGCGCTTGGTGGCGCCCATCATCGCCAGGTTGTCCATCGCGACGATATCGGGCCAGCGCACATTGTTCAGGATGAAATCGTAGACGGGCTGTCTTTCGCCCCGCTCGTAGATCTTCACGTAGTCGATCCGGAGGCCCTCGCTGTGCAGGTCATACGCGCCGGGGTAATAACCGCCCGGGTACGCGCCGCCGGTGTCCTGCATGTGCCCTTTGAGGAGAGTGAAGAACATGAGCTCGTCTTCGTCGAACACAGGCCGGATGATGGTCCAGTCGGGCAGATGGGAGCCCGAGGCCAGGTAAGGGTCGTTGGCCAGGAAGACGTCCCCCGGGTGGATGTTTCCCGCGAAACGCTCGACCAGGGGCGACACCTGCTCTTTGGCGACGGCCACATGCAGGGGCAGCCAGGACTTGACCGACAAAAGCCGCCCTTCGGCGTCGAACACGCCCGGCGAGAAGTCGTTGCACTCCATCAAGATAAAGCACTGCCCGGAGTATTTGAGGACGTCTCCCATCAGGTCGCAGGTGTAGAGGATCTTGTGCTGAAGGACGGCGACGTCCATCGGGTCCACCTGCGCTGATTTCCCTACGCCCGTCATTTCCCTCTCCACGGGACCTCGTCACCGATGCCGGAATCGCCTGACGCGGGAATGCCCGCGGGGCTGCATCCGCCAGACCCTGAGCCGGGCGCGTCTACCGGTTCCGCCTGTTCGCCACTCTTCGCCGAGGGCGGAGTACGCCGGACCATCCTGTGTGATTTTTACGTACGCGAGCGAACGGCCCCCCGGGTCGATGTCGAGCTTGATGTCTCCCGCGCCCTTCCCGGGTGGAGTGATCCAACATTCCCCCCCTGAAGGCCGCTGCAACAAAAGGGGGGCCACTAGCGGATCCCGAGGACCCATTCAATGGAAATGGGCCCCGGCCCTGTCACCAACAAGGCCAGGGAACCCGCCAGGAGGACGACACAAAACTCATACCCGGCCTCCTCCGCCCCCCGGGTGAATCCCTTTTTGTACGCCACCTTCTGGATGGCGACGATCATGTGGATGGAGAGAAAGAGAGCGGCCCACCGAGTGGCAATCCCGAGGAGCAAAGCGATCCCTCCGAAAAACTCTGCGATCCCGACGGCCAGCGTGAAAAAGAGCGGGAAGGGAACCTTCAGCTCTTCGAGGCGTTTGGAAAACCGTCTCACGCCGGGCTTTTGGGTGAAGAGCTTGGCGTACCCGTGGACGATGTAGACCCAGGCGAGGGCCAGGCGAATAAAGAGCGGGCCCAGGATGGCCATGGGCCCAAAAACGTTATCGAGAAGCACCGGGTGATCTCTCCTTGGCACGTGCCTCCATTGCGGAAAAAATAACGGGGCAAGTCTTTTGTCGCCTAATTCTTCGAGCCCTTTGAATTTCCTGATTTATGCCGCGACCCCTTCGGATTCAGTTTCCGGATGCAGTCTATCACGTAATGAACCGGGGGAGCGCCCGCCAGCAGATATTCCAGGAAAAACAGGCCTGCGAGGCGTTTCCCAACACCATCGCCGAGACCCATGGGCTTTGGGGCGTTGAGGTCTTTGCGTACTGTCTGATGGGTATTTAACGTTGAAAGAGACGGCCAAAGTGTTTGAAGTCGGAAGCTATGGAGTGGTGGGATGGTCGTGTCATGAAGTGAGGGGGTGTATAGCAGGTTGCGGAAAAACTCCGATGGGTTGGTGTTTTGGCCAAGATTCGGACCTTGCGCGCTGTCATTCCGAACGA